>NZ_JBFBEE010000006.1:0-65525 GCF_040683555.1 Streptomyces sp. NPDC093510 | reverse complement strand
GGCCGGGAGGCCGGGAGGCCGGGAGGCCGGGAGGCCGGGAGGCCGGGAGGCCGGGAGGCCGGGAGGCCGGGAGGCCGGGAGGCCGGGAGGCCGGGGGAAAACGACCGGGCGGGCCGGTCGGAACACCTCCCACTGCTCACGTGGGGTGTCCCGACCGGCCCGCCCGCTTGGGAAGGCGTGGTGTCACCGGCCCACAGGCTCGAGCTCCCGGTCCGTCTCGGCCTCGGGCGCCCCGGTGTCACCGAGGTTCTTGTGGAGCTTCTCGCCCTCCACGTCGACGTTCGGGAGCGCCTTGTCCAGCCAGCGCGGCAGCCACCAGGCGGACTTGCCGAGCAGGGCGAGGACCGCGGGCACGATCGCCATGCGGACGACGAAGGCGTCGAAGAGGACGGCGATCGCCAGGCCGAAGCCCATCATCTTGATCATGTCGTCGTTCTCCATGATGAAGCCGGAGAAGACGCTGATCATGATGATCGCGGCCGCGGCCACGACACGTCCGCCGTGGGTGAAGCCGGTCACGACCGCCTCGCCCGCGCGCGCCCCGTGGACGTACGCCTCGCGCATCCGCGTCACGAGGAAGACCTCGTAGTCCATCGCCAGGCCGAAGACCACACCGATCATGAAGATCGGCATCATGCTCATGATCGGGCCGGGCTGTTCGACACCCACGATGTCCGCGAGCCAGCCCCACTGGAAGACCGCGACCACGGCGCCGAGCGCGGCGGCCACCGAGAGCAGGAAGCCGAGCGCCGCCTTGAGGGGGACCAGGACCGAGCGGAAGACCAGCATCAGGAGCAGGAACGCCAGGCCGACGACCAGGCCGAGGTACGGCAGGAGCGCGTCGTCCAGGGTCTGCGAGAAGTCGATGGTCATCGCGGTCTGGCCGGTGACCAGGATCTCGGAGCCGGTGTCGGACCCGAGGCCGTCGGCGGCCGAGCGGATCGACTTGACCAGTTCCTCGGTCTCGCTGTCGCTCGGCCCGGTCTCCGGGACGACGTTCATGATCGCGGTGTCGCCGGCCTTGTTGGGCTGGGCGGGCGTCACGGCGGCGACGCCGTCGATCTTGGCGATCGAGTCGCCGACGGTCTTGGCGGCTCCCGCGGCGTCGGCGTCCTTGCTGATGGTGATCATCAGCGGGCCGTTGAAGCCGGCACCGAAGGAGTCCGACAGCATGTCGTACGCCTTGCGCTGCGTGCTGTCCGGCGCCGACGAGCCCTCGTCGGGCAGGCCGAGCTCCAGGCTGGCGGCCGGGACGGCCACGGCGCCGAGGCCGACGACGGCGACCAGGAGCACGGAGAGCGGGTGGCGCAGCACGAAGCGCGCCCAGCGGGTACCGAGCTTCGGCTTGGCGTTCGGGTCCTGGAGCTCGCTGGCGGACTTCTTGCGGTCCTTGCGGCGCAGCACCTTCCGGCCGGCGAAACCGAGCAGCGCGGGGATCATGGTGAGCGCGATGAGGACGGCGATCACGACGGTGGCCGCGGCGGCCAGACCCATCTTGGTCAGGATCGGGATGTTGACGATCGCGAGCCCCGAGAGGGCGACGACGACGGTGAGGCCGGCGAACACGACTGCGGAGCCTGCGGTTCCGGTGGCCCGGCCCGCGGCTTCCTCCGGTTCGCGGCCCTCGGCTATCTCCGCTCGGTAGCGGGAGACGATGAAGAGGGCGTAGTCGATGCCGACGGCGAGGCCGATCATCATCGCGAGCGTGGAGGTCGTGGCGGAGAGGTCCAGGACGCTGCCGAGTGCCGCGATGCCGGAGATGCCGATGCCCACGCCGATGATCGCGGTCAGCAGCGGCATGCCCGCGGCGACCAGCGAGCCGAAGGTGAGCATCAGGACGACCGCGGAGATCGCGATGCCGATGAGTTCGGCACTGCCGCCCAGCTCCTGCTCGGCCATGATGGCGTCGCCGCCGGTCTCGACCGTGAAGCCCGCGTCGCGGGTCTTGTCGGTCGCCGCGACGAGCGCGTCACGGGCCTCGTCGGTGAGCTCGGTGGCGGGCACCTTGTAGGTGACCGACGCATAGGCGGTGGTGCCGTCCTTGCTGACGGCCTTGGCCTCGTAGGGGTCGTCGACGCCGGCCACCTGCGGGCCCTTGCCTATCGCCGCGACCAGTCGGTCGACCTCGCCCTTGGGCAGTCCCTCGGTGAGCTTCTCGCCCTCGGGGGCACGGATGACGACGCGAGCGCTCGCTCCGTCGGCGCTGGCGTCGGGGAAGCGCTCCTCGAGTCGGTCGAAGGCCTTCTGCGATTCCGTTCCCGGCATCGAGAAGGAGTCTTCGGGCGCGGCGGGGGCGGCCGAGGCGGCGAAGATGGCACCGGCCATCAGCGCTACCCAGAGCAACGCCACATAGCGGCGTCGCCGGAAGGCGAGGCGGCCTAGTTTGTACAGGAACGTAGCCACGGCGAAAGGGACTCCCGTCGGGTTCGGCAGGCGTGGACGACCCTCTGCCGGTGCGATCGGCGCACGTCAGCGGGTCCAGCAGGATTCCTCTCCATACTCACTGCCGTTTGGGGGGAGTAAGTCCGCCTGCGAGCCGGACTATTGGCCCACGGGCGCTGTACTGCGCTGCGCGCAGAGTCATCCCATGGGAGGAGAGCCGATCTCCTTTTCTAGTTCACAGGGTGCAGTCACGTGTCAACGGTTTCTTCATCATTGGCGCGGAATTTTCGGCTCCCCTTTTGTCCCGCTCCAGCTCGGTCGGCATATCTGCACTACACACGCATTGTGGGCCGCTCGATCGCCGGAGCCGGTGCCTCAGCGCTTGAGGGCCACCGCCCCCTCGGCTGCCTGATCTGCCGCCCTGGCGCGGGCCACGGCGGCCTGCGCACCCTCGCCGAGCTCGTCGGCCAGGCGCGCACGGGCCAGCCAGTTGTACGGGCAGACGGGGCGGAGACTGATGCGCTCGCTCAGCAGTGTGCGGGCCAGTCCGTGGCGGCCCGCGCGCAGCGCGGCCTCCAGCAGGGTCTTGTGCACGGCGTCGCGCTGGGCATGACTCCCGCCGTACTCGCCCAGGCGGTGCCGTACGGGGAGGAGGAGGTCGACGGCCCGGTCGTAGTGGTGCTGCCCGAAGGCGATCAGCGCACGGCACACGGGCAGTCCGACGTCCGCGGTCATGGCGTGGTTGGACAGGCGTGGCCCGCTGTCCGCGACGTACCGCTCGCGCTCGCGCACCAGGCGTTCGGCCGCGGCGGTGCGGCCCGCGCCGGTGTACGCCATCACCGCGTGCACGTCGTTGAAGGCGTAGTACGCGCCGTCGTGGCGGGCGGCCCAGGCGTCGGCGAGCCGCTGCCACCTGTCCCCCGCGTCCTGGCCCGCGAGGTGCAGCCGCCACAGCAGGGCCGCCGCGTCCAGGAGCTCCATCGCCGCGCCGGTCGATCCCGCGTGGTGCAGGGCGGCGTCGTAGATCTCCAGTACGCGCGGGACGTCGCCGGCCTCCAGGGCGTAGAGGCAGTAGTGCCACCAGTTGTGGACGTTCAGGTAGTTGCCCGTCGCCCAGTCCTCGGCGCGGGCGTCGAGGTAGCGGATGCCGTCGGCGAACCGCCCCTGCATCTCGTAGGTGTGCACCACGGCGTGGATGGCCCACACGTCGCGCGGCCCGCGCTCGACGGCCTCCAGGCCCGTGTCCCTGGCCTTCTCGTAGTGGCCGGCTTCCTCCAGGCCGAAGGCGTACATGCCGAGGACGGGGCCGTAGTGCGGGTCCGCCGTGTCCCAGGCGGACAGGGCGCCGCCGACGCGGTCACGCAGCCGTGCCGCGTCGCCGGTGAAGAAGTCGATCTGGTGGCCGACCGCCAGGGCGAGCACGTCCCGCGGGTACTCCACGGAGATCTCGCCGAGGAGCCGGCCCGCGTGGTGGATGTCGCCCTTCAGCCACGCGGTGGCGGCGGCGACATGCATCCGCTCGCGCGGCGTCATCTCCCCGCGGTGCACGTGTTCCCTGAAGCGCTCGAAGGTGGTGCGGGCGTCGGCGGCGTCCTTCTCCTCGGTGCCTAGCAGGCCGAGGTGGGCGGCCAGGACGTGGCCCATGACCGAGCGTGGTGCGGCGGTGAGCACCTGGCGTGACGCGTCGGCCACCTCGGCGCGGAAGAACAGCAGATGTTCCAGCGCGCGCTCGTAGTGGTCCACGGCTTCGGCGCTGGTGCGCGACATCGGGTGACCGTGCCGGTCGCCTGCCATGATCGGCTCCTTCCGCAGGGAGGCACTGAGCGGCCGGTGTGCGGCCCGCTGAGCGACAGGAAACCAATCCTTCCCGTGTCGAAGGAACTTGACGCACCGTGACCGGTTCGCACTCCGTCACGGGAACGCCCTGGAGGCACTCTGGCATCACCGCTTCGGGCGGCCTACCTTGGCAGCGGTTGACGCACCACTCGCACGGCTTGTCACGCACTTGTCCATCTGGTCCCGGCAAGAGGCACGAGGTGAGCCATGTTCCTCCGTCACAGACGTCCCGCGCGCGGGCGCCCCGCCCGTCCGCGCCGCGGCCCGGCCCGTCGCGCCACAGTCGTCGCCACCGTCCTCGCCGCACTGGCCGCCGCCGCCATCGGCACCGCCCGGGCGACGCCCGACGAGAGCGGCCGCGCCGCTGAGGCCGGCCAGGCCACACCGTCCCTGGTGAAACCCATCGACCCGCAGAACTGGCGCAACCCCGACGACATGACCTGGAGCGAGTACCGCTCCGTGCCCGGCACCGACTGGGCCGATCCCGGCGTCGAACCCACCGATCGGACCATAAGGGGCGCTCTGGTGCTCCTCGACTACCCCGACGAGGGGTTCACCGTCAGCGGGCCGCCCGGTTCGAGCGTCTTCGGCAATCCGCAGCCCTCCGCCTCCGACGTCCCGCGCGAGCAACTCCCCCAGTTCTACGAGGACTTCCTCAACAAGCCCGGCGCGCTGAACCGCGGCCACACCATCAACGAGTACTGGATGGAGGACTCCGGCGGGCGCGTCGGCGTCGACCTGGATGCCTTCGGCGTGTACCGCATGCCGTTCAAGTCCTTCCAGTACGGCATCGAACCCGGCATGAACCCCGGCGCCTGCCCGTCCGGCACCACCTGCGGCAAGGACATCCGCACCAACGCCAGGGCGGCCTGGGTCGCCGAGGTCGGCGAGAAGAAGGCGGCCTCCTTCGACTTCGTCTTCTACCTCACCGCGGGGCAGGACGAGTCCTCCACCTGGCAGGAGTTCGGCCAGATGAAGTTCGGCTCCGAAGGGCAGGTGCCTGCCGCCTGGGGGCCGCCCGCCCCCATCGCCTCCGGCGGCAACTCCGCCGCCACCCGCTACGTCCCGTGGACCTCCTGGCAGGCCGCCGCCCGTATCTGGCCCAACGCCACCGACGGGTCCTCCACCCAGGCCGAGAGCTCGGGCATGGGGGTGTACGCCCACGAGCTCAGCCACATCCTGGGCATCGGCGACAACTACAACAACCCCTACGGCAAGCCCCTGAGCCGCGCCTACACCGGCATCTGGAGCATGCTCTCGCGCGGCTCGTTCAACGGCCCTGGCGGGCCGCACACCCGCTGGAAGATCCCCGCCACCGAAGGCGGCTCGATGGGCTCCCAGCACATCCTGCGCGACAAGCTCGAGCTGGACATCGTGGACGAGAAGAACGTGCTGCGCCTGGACCGCGACGCGCTCGACGAGTCCGGCATGGCCGTCGCCAAGGTCACCGCCCGCTCCGCGCCGCCCGGCGCGAAGGGCCTGTCCGGCGTCAACATCGCCATGTCGCGGGACCTGTCTCCCGCCTGCGACCGTGACACCGACCCGCTGTGCGACGGCGGCGGCTACCAGAACTACACCGTCGAGGTGGTGGACCGCATGGGCATGGACTCCTTCACCCCGGACAACGGAGTACTGATCACCAAGACCAAGAACGAGGACAAGGCCCCGTTCGCCTGGGTGATCGACGCCCACCCCGAGGACATCGACATGGTGGACTTCACGCGCCCCGACGGCACCCCGCAGAAGATCACCATGGGCGACTACCGCCAGCTCAGCGACGCGCTCTTCCACGCCGGAGCGGACTCCGGCAGTTCCTACGAGTACGTCGACCGCGCCAACCGCCTGCACTTCTACGTCACCGACATCCGGCGCGGCCGCTCGGGCGTGCTGTCGTACACCATCGCCGTCAAGTCCCTTGACGGCGCGGGCCCGCAGCGCCGCGGGACCGCGCTGCGCCGGGGCGAGGCGGCGGGAGACCCCGTCAAGAGCCGCGCCACCTGCACCTTCCCGCTGACCAACACCGGCCGTGCCCTGTCCGATCCGCCGGGCGAGCACCCCGAGAACGCCGCCCGCTATCTCGACTCCGACGTCTACCGGCTCTCCGCCAAGGCCTCGGGCCGCGGCTGGTCCGCATGGCTGCCGAACGAGTTGGCCACCGCCAGGGCGGGCGCGACGGTGGACGTCGACGTCGCCGTCACCGCCACACCTAAGGCCGGCCCGCGCGGCCACCTCACCCTCACCGCCCGCTCGGTGAGCGACCCGCACAAAACCGCGAAGGCCACCTGCTCCCTGTCGAAGAGGGGCGGCCACTGACAGCACCCCCGCGACCCCGCGGGACCACGGAGGTGCGGGCGACGGCCCGCACCTCCCTGGCGCCCGGCCCACACCTCCGCCACGCTGAACCCGTGGACTGGAGCTCCGTGGTGGCGACCGTCATCGGTGCGGCGATCGGCATCACGGCCACCGTCATCGCGGACCGCGATCGCCGGCGCCGAGAACTGGCCGACCGGGCCCTCGAAGTCCGAAGAGAGGCATACGCGTCGTTCATGACAGCCATGAACGACGCCGGCGAAGCCATCCGTGCCGTCAGTCTCGGTGACCACCAGAGCGACGCGGGACGGGAATCCGCGACGCGCGAGGCGTTCAGGTCCGCGGGCGCTCACGCCGCCTTGGAACGTCTGCGCCTCGTAGCGCGGCCCGACGTCGAAGCCGCCGCCAAGGAGGCGTTCTGGTCCATGCGCCATCTGCGCGATCACTACGCGGCCGGCAGAGCCCCGGACGACGCCGTCGCGTACGAGGCCCGCATGGAGCTCGAGGAGAACCTCGCCGTCCTGCGCGGCCTGATGCGGAGCGACCTGGCGGCGACGAGGCCCGGAGAGAGATGAGGTCAAAGGGCGTCGGTGGCACGACGCCGAGCGGTTCGCGGCGTGAGTGGGCGGCACGGCCGACGGGCGGCGCGCCCGTCGGCCGTACCCATGTGCAGGCCGTGCAGGCAGCTCCCGCCCTCGGATCGGCATCGCAGTCATAACCGCGATGCCGATCCGGCCGGACTTCAGCCCTGGTGGTCGGGGAGCCGGGATGAAGTCCCACGGGTATTGAGCCGCAAGGGGCGGAAGAACTCGCGCAGTTCGTGTGCCACCTGGTCCGGTTCCTCGTGTGCCATGAAGTGGCCTCCGTTGTGCGGGGTGCTCCAGTGGCGCAGGTCCGTGAAGACGCGTTCGGCGAGGCTCTTCGGGTAGTGCGCGAAGGCCGGTTCGTGGCTGAGCGTGACGGCGCCGGGCACGGTGATGGGTGGGACGGGCGTGTTGTGCCGTACGTAGTCGTAGTACTGGCGGAAGGACGAGCCGATGCTGCCGGTGGCCCAGTAGAGGGTCGCGACGGTCAGCAGTGTGTCCTTGTCCCAGCGCCTTTCGAGGTCGCCGTCGCAGTCGCTCCAGTCGCGGTACTTGTCGATGATCCAGGCGAGCAGGCCGGCCGGGGAGTCCCGCAGCGCGGCGGCGATCGTGTCGGGCCGGGTGCACATGATCTCGCTGTAGCCCTGGTCGTCGGCGTCGTACGCGTCGAGGTGGTCGAGGTAGGCCCGCTCCTCGACGGTCGGGGGCCGCACGTCGAAGTCGGCGGAGACCACCGCGGAGGTGATGTGCACGCCCACGACCTCGTCGGGGTGGAGGGCGCCGAGCCACTGGGTGACGCCTCCCCCGATGTCGCCGCCGAAGGCACCGAAGCGGCGGTAGCCGAGGGTCCGCGTCATCAGCTCGTGCCAGATGCCCGCGACGCCTCTGCGCGTGAACGGACCCTCGGGCAGGGCGGAATGGAGGAAGCCGGGCAGGGAGGGCACCACCACGTCGAACGCGTCGGCGGGGTCGCCGCCGTGGCTGCCCGGGTCGGCGAGGCGCCGCGCGAGGGGCAGCATCTCGACATAGCTGCTCGGCCAGCCGTGGCTCAGGATCAGCGGCAGCGGCGCGGGGGCGCCCTCGGGCCGCACTCCGCGCACGTGCACGAAGTGCACGCGGGAGCCCGCGACGTCGGCGACGCGGTGCGGGAACGTGTTGAGCGCGGCTTCGGCGGCGCGCCAGTCGAAGCCGTCCGCCCAGTAGGCGACGATCTCCCGCAAGTAGCCGGGGTCGGTGCCCGCAGCCCAGTAGGCGGGGTCGGAGGCCGCGGTGAAAAGGGTGCGCCGAAGGCGCGTGCGCAGGTCGTCGAGGACGTCGTCCGGTACGGAGACCTGGAAAGGCGTGGCGTTCACGGTGGTTCGGTTCCTTCGCTCAGGAGGGGGCGCTCCCGGCGGCCGCGTCGTACCCCGGACGTAGGGACGTCAGACGAGGCTGTGGACGCGGACTGCGGTCAGGAGGGCCCGGACGGGGTGCTGCGTGCTGTGCCGCGCGGTCATCGGGCTCACCTCCTCGCGTCTCTCGTGTCCTTGCGTCTCTCGTGTCGCACGACACCGGCTTCGGCGCGCGCTTCGCCGGTGATCATACACACGTACGACCGCGTGTCACCCGGAAAATCCCCTCGTCATCGCCTCGTCCGGAGGTCCTAGGTCCGACGGACCGTACGGGCGCCGACCGGGGGCCGTGGTCGTGGCGCGGCACCCGCCTCCACACTGGTCCCCATGGACACCGAACAGATCGACGCCTACCTGCGGCGCATCGGCACCGGACGCCCCGCCGCCCCCACGACGCGGGCCCTGTGCGACCTGCATCTGGCGCATCTGCGCAGCGTTCCCTTCGAGAACCTCTCGGTGCACCTCGGCGAGGACATCGAGCTGACCGGCAAGGCTCTGGTGGCGAAGGTGGTGGACGCGCGCAGGGGTGGCTTCTGCTACGAGCTCAACGGCGCCTTCGCCGCCCTCCTGACAGCTCTCGGCTTCGACGTCACGCTGCTTCAGGCCCGGGTGTACGACGACGCCGGGCAGCCCGGCATCCCCTTCGACCACCTCGCTCTGCGCGTGCGCACCGAGGACGGCGGGGACTGGCTCGCGGACGTCGGCTTCGGCGCCCACAGCCATCTGCCGCTCGCCTTCGCCGACCGGGACGAGCAGAGTGACCCCGGCGGTGCCTTCCGTCTCGCGGAGACCGCGGAGGGTGACCTGGAGGTCGTCAAGGACGGCAAGCCGCAGTATCTGGTCGACCTGCGCCCGCGCGCGCTGGCCGACTTCAAGGTGGGCGCCTGGTACCACCGCACGTCGCCCGACTCCCACTTCACCCGGTCCCTGGTCTGTTCCCGCGTCACCGACACCGGCGGCCGGGTCACCCTCGGCGGGCGCACCCTGACGACGACGGTGGACGGCGAGCGGCGGACGGCGGAGCTCACCACGGAGGCGGAGGTGCTCGCGGCGTACGACCGGCATTTCGGCATCGTGCTGGACCGCGAGCCGCAGCTGAGAAAGGCGATGTGACCGGCGGGGACGATCCGGTCGCCGTATGGCGATGAGTTCCGGGCGGTACGACAGTCCATAGAGGCAGACAGCGAAAGCGGACAGGGAAACCGGACAGGACCGCCGCGTACGCGACAGGAGAGCGCCATGCCCAGGATCACGCCCAGCCTCTGGTTCGACCAGCAGAGCGAGGAAGCAGCGAAGTTCTACGTGTCGGTCTTCCCGAACTCCAGGATCAGCAACATCTCGTACTACGGAGAGGCGGGTCCGCGCCCCGCCGGGACCGTCCTGACCGTGGAGTTCTCGCTCGACGGCCAGCCCTACACGGCGATCAACGGCGGGCCGGAGTTCACCTTCGACGAGGCCGTCTCCTTCCAGATCGACTGCGCCGACCAGGAAGAGGTCGACTACTACTGGACGAAGCTCTCCGCGGGCGGCGACGAGGGGCCCTGCGGGTGGCTCAAGGACAAGTTCGGGCTGTCCTGGCAGGTCGTGCCCACCGCGCTCGGCGAGCTCCTCGCCGACCCGGACGCGGAGCGGGCGCAGCGCGCCATGCGGGCGATGCTCGGCATGGGGAAGCTCGATGTGGCGGCGCTCCGCGCGGCGGCAGACGGCAAGGCGTAGCGGGTCGCGCGGCTACGCCCTCCTCGCCACCACGAGGCGCCAGTGCGGGCTGCCGTCGGGGCGCCGCCCGAACTCCTCCAGAGGCCGGAGCCGCACGTCGAAGCCCGCGTCGACGAGGTCCTCGCGCACTCCGCCGAGCGGGAAGGTCCGGTAGTACATGACGA
Organism: Streptomyces sp. NPDC093510; assembly: GCF_040683555.1. Classification (NCBI taxonomy): domain Bacteria; kingdom Bacillati; phylum Actinomycetota; class Actinomycetes; order Kitasatosporales; family Streptomycetaceae; genus Streptomyces; species Streptomyces sp. NPDC093510. The sequence continues at coordinate 55,142 of NZ_JBFBEE010000006.1, read as the reverse complement.
ACGGCGGACGCCACAGGAGGTTTCGCGCGCGCATCACTCCGTCGAAGCCGAGGAGCGCCCAGTACCAGGGGGAGGTGAGGGGCTGCGGGGCTCCGATCGGGAACGCGAAGAGGCCGCCGGGGCGCAGCGCCCGATGGACGCCGGCGAACAGGGCGGGCCGCTCGGAGGGCAGGAAGTGGCCGAACGCCCCGAAGCTGACGGCGAGGTCGAAGCCCCCGGAGAACGGCAGGGCGCGGGCGTCGGCCCGCACCCACTCGACCGCGGGCCCATCAAGCCCCGGTCCCGACCCCCTCCCCGGCCCCGGTCCCCGCCCCGACCCCGGGACCGCTTCCGCGGCGGCCGCCAGCATCCCCGCGCTGAAGTCCACGCCGGTGACCCGCGCGCGGCACAGGGGCAGCAGTGTCCGGACGCCGGCGCCGGTTCCGCAGCACACGTCGAGGCCCGCGTCGAAGGGGCCGAAGGGGCTCAGCGCATCGGCTGTCGCCCTCAGGAATCGGCCAGGCGTGCGGAAGGGCGTGTGGTCGAATTTCGGGGCGAGGAGGTCGTACCCGTGCTGGGTGGACGAGAACGCCTGAACGGCGAGTTCACGCAGCGTGGGACCCTGGGAGGAGAACATCGGCTCCAGGGTAGTCAGCGGGGTGGCCGCACGGGTCCATGGAGGGGCGGTGCCGTGGCCGGATACCGCCACGAGGTCTATCGGGGGGTGGCGAGGGTCCGGTAGAGGTGCACGTCTGCCCCAGACCCGTTCCCCGCTCCCGGAGGTACCTCATGGCCACAGACCGGCACAGGACAAGGACCGCATCGGGCAAGACCCGGTTCGACGACATCTACGACCAGCCGGACCCGCGTGCCTACTTCCGGACGCTGGCGCCCTACGAGTACGAGATCCCGCAGCACGCCCAGGCGGTCTTCCGCCGCACCCGTGACCTGCGCGCGCGGCTCGCCGGCGGCGAGGGCCCCGTGACGGTGCTCGACCTGTGCTGCTCGTACGGCATCAACGCGGCCCTGCTCAACCACGACCTCACGCTCGCGGACCTGTACGCGCACTACACCTCGGCGGAGGCCGCCGCGCTCACGCCGGAGGAACTCGTCGAGCGCGACAAGGAGTTCTACGCCTCGCGGCGGCGCTCCGACGCCACCCCGGTGATCGGTCTCGACCTGGCGGAGAACGCCACCCGCTACGCGCTGGACGCGGGTCTGCTCGACGAGGCGTATGCCGAGAACCTGGAGCGGCATCCGCCCAGCAGGCTGCTGAGCCAGGCGGTCGCCCGCACCGGTCTGATCACGGTCACCGGGGGCATCGGCTACATCTCGCACCGCACCTTCGACGCGCTGCTCGACTGTGCGCGGCTGCCGGTCTGGGTGAGCGCGTTCGTGCTGCGGACGGTGCCCTACGGCCGCATCGTCGAGACCCTGTCCGCGCACGGCCTCGACACCGTGACGGACTCGTCGCGCACCTACACGCAGCGGCTCTTCACCAGCCCCGAGGAGCGCAGGGACGCCGTCCGTCAAGTGATCCTCGCGGGCGAGGACCCCACCGGTCACGAGTCGGAGGGCCGCTATCACACGCGGTTGCACGAGTCGCGGCCGCGCACGGACTGACCTGTCGCCGACCCGGCCGCCGCGGTCGTGGAGGCGGAGGACCGGTGACCGGTTCCTCCGCCTCCCGGAGCGGGCCTCAGAGCGTCAGGGCGTAGCTGGTCCCCGGTCGGCCGTCGAGTCGGATGTCCGCGACAGGCACGAATCCGGTGCGGGTGAGCACGGCTCGCGAGCCGGGGTTGTCGAGCGTCGTCGCGGCTCGCAGCGCGGTCAGGCCGTACGCGGTGACGGCGAGGGTGCGGATCCGCCGGACGGCCCACGTGGCAAGGCCCTGGCCCGCGGCCTTCTCCGCGATGCGGTAGCCGAGTTCGGCGCTGCCGTCCGCGACGTCGACGAGATTGGCCCGCCCGAGGATCGCGCCCCCTCCGTCCACCAGCACGTGGAAGAAACAGTCCCCCGTGGCCTGTTCGGCCAGACGAGCCCCGAGCAGCGCGTCGAAGTCGCGGAAGAAGGCGTCCCCGCGGTCGGGAACCGTCGCGGCGAAGTAGGCGCGGTTCGCCTCCTCGAAGGCGAGCAGCGTGGAGGCGTGATCGGCGCGAAGGAGCTGCAGTTCGGGGGCGGTTGTGGGGGTGGACATGCGAGAACTTTACGCAGGGCGGTCGACGCCCGCACGACACGCAGGAGTGGCCGATGCCCCACGACACGCAGGGCGGTCGATACCGCACGACGGCGGTTCTCCGAGCGGAGGGCCGTCACGGTCGGTCGGCGTCCGGCCGCACCTGCTCGTACAGCGCCACCAGCACGCCGTGCACCGGCTGCCCGTCCGCGTCCTCCTCGGCCTCGTCGACCAACCGGGCGAGCGTCTCGGCGAGTTCCCGCGCCTTGTCGGGGCTGAGCCGCACATGGCGCAGGGACAGGGTGGTCTGCGGGGAGCGCCCCAGCTCCTGGGCCACGGCGCCGAGCATCGCGGCGGTCCCCTCGGTCCGCGGCTCGGCGACGGCCATGCGTTCGGCCACCCGCTGGTAGTACTGCTCGGTGCCGCCCCTGACCTTGCGGGTCTCGGCGACACGGACCAGCCCGGCGGTGCGCAGCACCTTCAGGTGGTGGGCCACGTTTCCCTTGGCCGTGCCGAGGCGCACCGCCAACCCGCTGATGGTGGCGGGTTCGTGCCCCAGCGAGAAGAGCAGGCGCTGCCGCAGGGGGTGTGCCAGCGCGGCGTGCTGTTCGGGCGACTCGATCTCGACGACCTGGCGCGGCGGGGGCTGTCCGGGCGATGGGCTTTGTGAGGACGGCGGGCTCTGTGAGGACGGCGGGCTCTGTGGGGGGTGCTCGGGCATGCGCCAAGTGTCTAATGTTCTTGACGCTTTAGGAAGAGGGCTGCTCTACTCGCCTGCCATGACCACCATCACGCAGCATCTCAGCGTCGCCCCCGTCGTCGAGGCGACCGCCCAACTCGTCGATGACCACTACGTGTTCCCTGATCTGGCCGGGCGTCTCGCCGCCCTGCTGCGCCTGCGCCTCGCCGACGGCGCGTACGACGTCGAGGACCCCGCCGACCTGGCCCGCCTGGTCACCACGGACCTCCAGTCCCTCAACGGTGACCTTCATCTGCGCCTGAAGCACCACGACCGGCCGGTGCCCGCCGAGCAGGGCGCGGCCGCCCTGGCCGCCATGCGTGAGAAGTTCGACGCCTCGCTGGGCGGCGCGCCCCGGGTGGAGCTGCTGGCGGGCGGGGTCGCACTTCTCGAACTGGCGCCGGCGCTGTTCCCGCTGCCGTGGTGCGCCGAGCCCCTGGGGGCCGCGCTCACTCTGGCCGCCCCGGCCGACGCCCTGATCCTCGATCTGCGCGCCAACACGGGCGGCGATCCGGACACGGTCGCGTTCGTATGCGGGCACCTCCTGGACCGGCGCACCCATCTGAACTCCATGTACTGGCGCGACGGTGAGCGCCTCGAACAGTCGTGGAGTCCCGCCCATGTGCCGGGCGCCCGCTTCGGCGGCGACAAGCCGCTCTACATACTGACGAGCGGGCGTACCTTCTCCGCCGGTGAGGAACTCGCCTACGACCTGCAGCAGTTGGGGCGGGCGGTCGTCGTCGGCGAGACGACCAGTGGTGGGGCGCATCCGCGCGAGGGCTGGACGGTGCACACACACCTGGAGGCGACCATCCCGGTGGGCAGGGCGGTCAACCCCGTGTCGGGCACCAACTGGGAGGGCACGGGCGTTCGCCCCGACGTGCCCTGCGCCGCCTCCGAGGCTCTCGACCGGGCGCACGCACTGGCGCTGGCGCGGCTCGACGGAGGGACCGCTGAGCCGCACACGGGCGCGGCCAACCCGGCGGGCGTACCGTTGAGTTGACCGCGTTCCGCGCTACGAGGCGTCGCGCACCGTTCCGGTGACCGTCGGGCCCGGCTGCGGCTCCCAGTTCTCGTCGTAGACGTAGAGCTGGGCCTTCAGGGACTCCTCCTGCTCCCTCACCCCGTCCTTGACGGTGGGCACCCGCACTTCGGCGCTCTTCTCACCAGCGGGTACGACGACGAACACGCCTTGTCCCTGTTCCTCCGTCACCTTGGACAGCGGCCGCTCCGGGCGGGGCTTCGCGCCGAACTCGCTGTCCAGCCAGCGCGGGTCCACGTCGAGGGTGGACAGTTCCGTGCCGCCGCCGACCGGCTGGAAGGAGAGGACGGCCATCATGTCCACGTCGACGGGCTCCGAGAGCGTCATCCGCCACGTCAGCGGCTTGCCCTCGGTGACCCGGTCCTTGACGGGTTCGAGCGTGATTTTCGGCATCGGGTCGTCGTTCCGCGCCGTCACCCCACCGCGGTAGGAGCCGACCACCGCGCCGTGCACCGCCTTGACCAACGCGTCGTGCCCGACGTCGTAGCCGTAGCGGGTGTCACCGCGCACCTCGACCGGCACGTCGACGCTGGAGCCCGGACGTACCGTCACCGTCCTGTGCGTGATCTCGTCCGTGCCGGTCTTGGGCACGGAGAACCTGACCTTGCCGCTTCCCTCACCCGAGACGCGCACCGGAACGCGGTACGTGCGCACTCCGGAGTCGCCTTCGTCGACGGTCAGCCGGCCGATGTCGACGCGCGGCAGCCGTTGTGCCTCGACCGCCGGGGTGCCGGGGCGCCAGCTCCAGGCGTCCATCAGCCACGCCTTGCCCGAGCGGCTGCGCGGGGTGAGTTCCAGGGTCTTCACGTGCTTGAGGTCCAGGGTGTCCCGGGCCGCCGCCGACAGCGGTACGCGCACCTCACGCCCCCAGTAGGAGGCGGTCCGGTCACTGCCGGGGAGCCCGTCGACGCTGACCCGGCCGAGCTTCGCCCGGTGGCCCGACGCGTCGACGAGGGAGACGTCGAGCCGCGTCCCTGTGGTGTTGGGCGGCACGATCAGGCGCAGCGCCACGTTCTTGGCGCCCGCCAGGGAGACGGGCCGCGCGGGGCTGACCCGCACCGGGTCCCCCGCCCTCGACCAGCGCATCGCCACCGCGTTCCGGCCGGGTTCCGGTGAGATCTCCCAGCGCGCGAAGTGCGGTGAGTTCCCAGCCGTCGCCGACGGCAGGCAGGCACTGGCCTCGTCGGCAGCGACCTGGTCGCACAGCCGCCCGCCCTTGACGGTGGTCGAGGCGCCGGGCAGCAGGGCCTGGGTGCGGTGCGCGCCGACGGCGTGGGTCAGCACCCGCGCGGGGTCCGCGGAGGGAGCGCGCCGGCCGGAACCGTCGAGGAGGGGGCGCACCCGGTCGTCGCCCGCGAGGAACAGCCGGGCCGAGGCGGCTATGTACGTGGCTCCGGCGGCCTGCTGCTGCGAGGCGGTCAGCCGGGTGCCGGTGCCCTTCGAGCACACCGGGTCGGATGTCTCGTCGGACGGGAAGTCGTCCTCGGCGGGTGCGGTCGCCTGCCCCGGGGTCCACTCACTGTTGAAGAAGTTGTGGTTGGCGCCGACCATGTACACCGCGCTGTGCAGGGCGGCGCCGCGGCTGACGCCGCGCGTTCCGTCGACGTAGAGCTCGCCCTGGAGGTCGGACACGTCTCCGTCGCAGCCCGGCAGGATCGTCGTGGAAGGCACGTCGGGGGCCGGGTTCTGGCCGAAGACGGTGGGGCCTATGAGCACGTTGCCGCGGATCTTCCAGCGGACCGGGCCGCGGTAGCCGTCCTGGTCGGCGGGCGGGCGGGTGAGGCTGTCCAGCGCGGCGCGGTTGACGCCCTCGCCGCCCCGGGAGTGTCCGACGAGGAGCACGCGGGACAGGTCGGCGGGCGCGACGGCGCGCACCGCGGCCGGGGCGGTGGACCGCTTCTCGGCCCAGTCCGCCCAGCGGGCGAGGTGCAGCCGCACCAACGAGGAGCGGGCCTGGGCGCCGCCGTCCTCGGCGACGTCGTCCTGGCCGTTGATGCCGTTGGCGGCGATGGACACGGTGACGTATCCCTGGGAGGCCAGGAGCTTCTGGGCGCGCTGGTAGCCCTTGTGGCTCGGCACCGGCTTCGTGCCTGACGTGCAGGGCCATCCCATGCCCTGTCCGTCTCCGGCGCCGTAGCAGGTGTAGTGGCGGCCGTGCAGGAACAGGGCCAGCGGCCGCTTGCCGGGGGCGTCGACGGGGCCGGTCACGCTGGCCTTCATCTCCACCGGCGCCGGGAACCCGGGCAGTTGTACCGACTTGAGCGTGTACGCGCCGGTGGCGGTGCGGTAGCGGCCCGGCTTCCCGGGGTCGACGCTGTTCGCGGGCGGGGGTGTCGCGGGCCGTGCGGAGGGGGCGCGGCGCGGGCCGCGCGACTCCGCTCCGGTCCCGGCCTCGTCCAGGCGGCGCCCGGCGGCCAGCACCTTCAGCTGCTTCGCGGGACCGATGCGCGCGCCGTGCAGCGGCAGCCGGAACGAGCGCCGGTCCTGTGCTGCCACGGGATGGCCGAGGAGCTTGTCCCCGGCATAGAACTCGACCCGCGCGTCACCCATGGGGACCGGGTCGGGCGAGGCCCACACCAACTGCTTCCCCGCGCCTTCCCCGGCCAGCCGCCAGCCTTCCGGCAGGCCCTTGCCGTCGTCTCCGGCCGACGCGGGCGCCGGGGGCGGCCCGGGCACTGGCGGGTCGGCGGACGGTGCGGCCTGCGCGGCGCCCGGCGACACCGCCGCCAGGGCGAGCACCGCCAATGCCGCGGTCGCCACTCGTGCGACACGTCTCAACGTGATTCTCCTCGTCATCACTCACTCCGGAGCACGCATCCGAACTCACGTGCCCCGCTTACGCTTTCGATGACGGGAATAAATGGCCAAGAGTTGCCTCGTGGGACGCACGGGCGGCAAGAGGCGGGCCCCCCGCCCGTGCGACCGCGCGCGCCTGCCAGGATGCGGTCATGCACATCTACGAAGAGCGGCTGAGCGTCCCCCGCTCCTGGTGGGGACTGGTGGTGCTGGGCGGAGTCGGGCTGGCCGTGGCGGCCATTCCCTTCGGCGTGCTCGCCGCGGTGATCGCGGCCACGGTCGGCATGGCGGTCTCCGCCACGCTCGTGCACCTGCACGGCAGCGTGCGCATCCTGGTGACGCCGGGCTCCCTCGTCGTCGGCAAGCGGACCATCCCCATCGAGGCGCTCGGCGCGACGGAGATCCTCGACGAACGGGAGGCCTTCGAGTGGCGCACGGTCAGGGCGAATCCGTACGCGCTGCTGCTCCTGCGGTCCTACGTCCCCACGGCGCTGCGCATCGAACTGCGGAACTCCTGGGGAGGCGCGCCGTACGTCTATGTGTCGACGCGGCAGCCGATGAACCTGGCGGCCGTGCTGGCGTTCTCCCGGGGCTGATCCGCCGGGCCGTCAGTCTCCGGAGGCGACGGCGTGCCCGCGCCCGCGCAGAGTCGTGGTGGCGATGTCCAGGAAGTCCCGCACGACACCGGTGCGGTCGGCCTCCGGTACCGCATGGCAGGTCTCGACGGGCAGCGCGTCGGTCACGCGCGGGTAGACGAGATTCGCAGGCGGTCGCGTAGTGCGGAGATCTGCTCCGGGTCGGTCATCTCCAGCGACTCGACGGGCACGGACACTGCTGCTCATGGACCCCGGCTGGGTGCGCACCGAACTCGGGGCCCCGACTCCGATCTCAGCGTGGAGGAGAGCATTCCGGGCGGGGCGGAGACAATCGAGCGCCACCGGATCGAGCGCGGCCTCCACTTCGTCGACCACCAGGGGAAGCCCGTGCCCTCGTAGGCGTATTGCGCTGGCCCCGTGAAGGCATGGGGCCGCAGGCTGGTCGTGTGATGGATCAAGAGACTGACTCCGTGCCCGGCTCGCCCACCCCGCTCACCTGGTACGCGCGGCCCGCCGCCCGCACGTGGACCTGCGCCCCTCCGACGCCGGACGCCCGCGCCTTCCACGCCTCCCTGCCCGGATACGCGCCGACCCCACTGCACGAACTCCCCGCGCTGGCCACGGCGTTCGGCGTGTCGAGGGTCTTCGTGAAGGACGAGTCGTCGCGACTCGGACTGCCCGCCTTCAAGGCGCTCGGCGCGTCCTGGGCGATCGACCGCATTCTGGCGCGCCACGCGAACAGCACACCCCAAGCCACCGGCGCGCGGCCTTTGCGGCTCGTCACGGCCACCGACGGCAATCACGGCCGGGCCGTGGCCCGTACGGCCGGACAACTCGGCCTGCGGGCGCACGTCTTCGTGCCCGACGGCGTGCACTGCGCGGCGGCCGCCGCCATCGAGGCCGAGGGCGCCGAGGTCACGGTGGTGGCCGGGTCGTACGACGTGGCCGTGCGCGCGGCGAAGGCGGCGGCCGGGGCGCCGGACACGGTGCTCGTCCAGGACATGGCGTGGGACGGGTACGAGGAGATTCCGTCACTGATCGTCGGGGGCTACGAGACCTTGTTCGCCGAGGTCGACGACCAACTGGACGCCGCAGGCGTGCGGTCGCCCTCCATGGTCGCCGTCCCCGTGGGGGTCGGGTCGCTCGCCCAGGCCGCCGTCACGCACTACCGCGGCGGACCGCCCGCGCAGTCCTCCCCCGACCCCACCCCTCCCGCCCCTCCCGCCCTGCTCTCCGTGGAGCCCGTCGGGGCCGCCTGCGTCCTGGAGAGCCTTCTCGCGGGACGACTCACCAGCGTGCCGACCGGCGTCACGGCCATGGCCGGGCTGAACTGCGGCACACCCTCCGCCCTGGCCTGGCCCGTACTGCGCGACGGCCTGGACGCGGCGGTCGCCGTCACGGACGCCGACGCCCTGTCGGCCATGCGCGGCCTGACAGACCTGGGCGTTCCGTCCGGTCCGTGCGGCGCCGCGTCATCGGCAGGTGTGCGCGCCGCCCTCACCGGCGCCGGAAGCGGAGAGCGCCGCGCCGCCCTGGGGATCGGACCCGAGGCCACGGTCGCCCTCATCAGCACCGAGGGAGCGGCCGCCAATCCGTGGCTTTAGACACCTAAATGCCATCGATTCGAAAGGTAATGCCGCCGTTCAACGACGATTTCCGGACGATGCAGATCGTCTAACACAGAACCAATTTTACATTTCCGCAGGTCAGACGGTGGTTCTCGGTTACACCAACACCATCCGTCCACATACTGGACACGTGAAACGGAACCGCTCCCACGCCCCCTGAGCTGCCCGAACGATCGTACGGTCACCGCTCACCGGAACGCCACATCCGGAAATCGACCATCCGGATGGCACTCACTCTCCGCACCGGCAAGACTCCTCAACGCAGTCACCAACCGCATCGATCGAAGGAGAGTCCACCATGCGTCGCACCCTCAAGGCCGTAGGATCAGCCGCCGCGGCGGCCGCCTGCGTCCTCGCCGCGACAGCAGGCACCGCGCACGCCGAGGCCCCGAAGACCCAGAGCCTCTACGCGCCGTCCGCCCTGGTGTTGACGGTCGGCCAGGGCGAGGACGCCGGCTCCGCCGCGGTGGAGCGCGCCGTGACACTCACCTGTGCGCCGCGTCCCGCGGGCACCCACCCCGCGGCGGCCGCCGCGTGCGCCGAACTCACCAAGGTGAACGGCCAGTTCGCCGCGCTCGTCACCACCGCTCCGGACGCCATCTGCACCAAGGAGTGGCGTCCGATGACCGTCAGCGTCAGCGGGGTCTGGAACGGCAAGCACGTCAACTGGTCCAGCACCTTCGCGAACCAGTGTGAGATGAAGGCTGGTCTCGGGGAGAGCGCCGCGCTTTCCTTCTGACGGGACCAGTCCCTGAACCACACTCAAGGGAGTCCCGGTGACCTTTCGTGGGGGAAGGCTGCCGGGACGCGGGGCGGCCCCCGGTGTCGGGTGACACCGGGGGCCGTAGTGTTTTCGTTTTCACCCGCGCGTCGCGAGGAGTACACGGTGAACCAGCCCGTCCCGTACGAAGGACTTCCCGGCGGCATCGGAGTCTCGCGGCTGCGCGTGTACGACTGGCCGGCCGCCGACCGTCTGCGCGGGGGAACTCCCCACCTCCACCTGACCTGTTCGGAGGGTTACGCGGTGACCGGCGGCACCGGCGCCGTGCAGACCCTGACCGCCGACGGCTTCCTGCGGACCCCGCTCGCACCCGGCGCCCTGGTGTGGTTCACGCCCGGCACCATCCACCGGCTGGTCAACGAGGGCGACTTGACCATCAACGTCCTCATGCAGAACTGCGGCCTGCCCGAGGCGGGGGACGCCGTCCTCACGCTGCCGCCGCCGCTGCTCGCCGACCCCGACACCTACCGTGCCGCCGTCGCCCTGCCCGCCGACGGGAGCGAGGCGGAGCTGGCAGCCGCGGCCCGGCGCCGCCGCGACCTTGCCGTCGAGGGGTTCACCGCGCTCCGGGAGGCCACGGAGGCCGGGGACCCGGAGCCGCTGGCCGCGTTCCACCGGGCAGCGGCCGCGCTGGTGCGGCCGCTGGCGGCACAGTGGCGGGAGCGCTGGCGGGCCGGGGCGGCCGCCGCGGCGGAGGCGACCGGGGCGCACCTCGACCGCCTGGAGCACGGTGACGCCGGATACCTGGCGCGCGCTGCCGTGCGGGCCGAACAGCCTTCGGTGCGCGGCAGGTTCGGGATGTGCGGGCGGCTCGACGTCTACGACGTGGCGTGAGCGCGCGCCGCCTCCCTCTCTTGGGCCAGCTCTTCCAGTCTCCGCAGGACTCTGGAGCGCAGCAGAGCGTACTCCTCGCGGCAGCGGCGGATCTCGGGTGGCCGCACGACGACGGCACCGGCCGTCACGATCTCCTCCGGTGCGAACTGTTCGCGCGTCAGGTCGATCTCGACGCCCTGGCCCAGACGGTTCCACCAGTGGTAGTCCGTGCGCACCCCGTCGACGCGCACCTCACCGCATATGAGCTCACCGCCCAGGAGATCGTGCAGCACCAACGCGGTGACGCCGCACTGGCCCCGGGCGGGGTTGTCCGGCGGCCAACTGTTCTTCGAGTCGGGCGGATACGTGTCCGCACCCCAACTCTCCCGCAGAGCCGCCTCGATGTCGCTGAGTCGCAGTGATGTCATGCGGTCACCCTCGCACCCGCCACTGACAGTCACCCCTCCTCTGACAATCACCCCTCCTCGTCGACCCCGTGGGCCGCCAGCACCTCGTGCGTGTCCGCGCCCGCGGCCCGCACCACGCCCCGGACCCGCGCCGGTGTGCGGGACAGGGACACGGGCGAGGCGAGCCCGCGGTAGTCGCCGTCCTCCACGACCAGGCCGCGGTGGCGCACCTGGGGTGCGGTCAGCGCCTCGGCGACGTCGTGCACGGGCGAGGCCGGGATGCCCCGTGCCGTGAGCAGCTCGGTGAGCTCCGCGCGGGGGCGGGCAGCGATGGCCTTCTCCAGGGCGGCGCGCAGCTCCTGCTGGTGGCGTACGCGGTCCGGGTTGGTGCGAAAGCGCGGGTCCTCAGCCAGGGCCGGGAGTTCCAGTACGTCCGCGAGGGCGGCGAACTGCCGGTCGTTGCCGACCGCGACGAACAGCGGCCCGTCGACTGCGGTAAAGGCGTCGTAGGGGGCGATGCTGGGGTGGGCGGAGCCGGTGCGGCGCGGCACGGTGCCGTCGGCGAGCCAGGACGCCGAGTGCGGGTGGAGCAGGCTGACCGCGGTGTCCAGGAGGGTGCAGTCGACGAGCTGGCCGAGCCCGGAGCAGTGACGTTCGTGGAGGGCCAGCAGGATGCCGGAGAAGGCCAGGATTCCGGTGACCTGGTCGACGACAGGGACACCGACGCGCAGCGGTGGCCCGTCCGCCTCGCCGTTGACGCTCATGAGGCCGCCGTAGGCCTGCAGCACCGCGTCGTAGCCGGGCTGTCCGCCGAGCGGCCCGTCGGTGCCGAAGCCGGTGACGCGGCAGTGGACGAGGGCGGGGAAGCGGCGCCGCAGCTCGTCGTCGGGGTAGCCCCACTTGGCGAGGGTGCCCGCCTTGAAGTTCTCGACCAGGACGTCGGTGCCGCGCAGCAGCGTGTCGAGGATCTCGCGTCCCCGGGGCCCGGACAGGTCGACGACGATGTTCTTCTTGCCGCGGTTGAGGTTCTGGTAGTAGGCGGAGGTGTCCGGTGCGACGAACGGCGGGCCCCAGCCGCGGGTCTCGTCGCCGGCCGGGGGTTCGACCTTGATGACGTCGGCCCCGTGGTCGGCGAGCATCTGTGCGCAGTAGGGCCCGGCGAGGACCCGGGACAGGTCGAGCACCTTGAGTCCGGCGAGGGCACCGTCGGAGGTGGCGGCCGCGGTGGGCGTGCCGGGCGACGGGTCCTGCTCCTCGGTCGGCGCGAAGTCCATGGATGCCTGCCTCAGTTCGTACCTGCGATGTCCGAGCCGGATACGCGTGAGGCTAGGAGTTGCAAGATCGGCCGGTCAAGAGCCGCTGGGCGGCCGGGGGGGGGCCGGGCCCTGAGCGCGTACAGGTGAGCTGGTGTATGCGTCAGCTCGTGGTGCGGCCGTGGTTCCGCAGGACGTTCCGGGCCCTGTCGAAGGCCGAGTCCCTCTTCTTGTCGAACTCCTCCTTCGTGAAGACCGGCACGGTGTAGTGCGGCGGAATGCCCGTGCCGTCGAAGGTGCTGCCCGCCCGGGTCAGGAACTCCTCGTTCGGCAGCCAGGCGGCCATGCCGTTGGGGAGCTTGCGCCGCATGACGTCCGAGAAGACGCCCTGTGTGGGCTGCCCGATCCGGACCGTCTTGCCGGGCCGGCCCATGAGGGCCTGGGTGAACGTCTCGCCCGCGCTGACGGTCGAGCCGCCGGTCAGTACGGCGACCGGTCCGGTGTAACGGGGCCCTTGGGAGGGCGTGACATACGCGGGCTGAGGGCGAGTGTGCCGGGTGGGGTCGGCGGGGTCGTTGCGGGCCCGCTTGGAGTAGGCGAGGTAGGGGGTGTCGGTGAGGCGCTCGGCGATGTGGATTCCCAGGGCGTCGGAGCCGCCGCCATTGATCCGCAGGTCGATGATCAGGCCCTTCAGGCGCCGGGTGCGCTCCCGGCTGAGGACCGTGTCCAATGCCCTGTCGAGCTCGGCCAGCTGGGCGGCGTAGGGGGCGCCGTCGCCCGCGTACCCGCCGAAGCCGGAGATCCGCACATAACCCTGCCCGCCGGGGAGGTCGGCGTAGGTGATCCGCCCGTTGGCGAAGTCCTGGAGGTTCCGGGCGTCGTCGAGGTCGCGCGCCACGATGAACTTCTTGACCTTGGTGTCCAGCTTTTCGGTGGGCAGGACGGTGCCGGGGCGAACCTTTGCGAAGACGCGGTCGCCGTCCTGCACGGCGACGTGGGCGTCACGGAGCGGCTTGACCATCTCGCTGAAGACGGCGTAGAGCTCGTCCCTGGTCGTCTTCGCATGCACCTGGGGCCGGTACTGGTCGCGCAGGGCGTGCCAGTCGACGCCCTTGGCGGAGAAGAAGGGGTAGTTCTCCTCGAAGGACTGCCAGAAGACGTCGAAGGCAGCGAGCGGGCCCTTGACGCCAGGACGCGTGCAGGCGTCGGGCAACTCCGGGATACGGTGCAGGTTCCGGTCGCCGACGGAGCCGTCCGCCCGCATGGACCCGCGGTCGCCGCCGCCTTGGGTGCGCACGGTGAGGACCGTGCCGTCGGGCATGGTGTAGGTGCCGGGGCCGGTCCGCCGTGCGGAGTCGCCCTCGACGCAGCTGACGGCGGTGGTCTGGTACTCCTGGAGGGTTCCGTTCCGGATGGACAGCACTGTGCCGTAGCCGTCCATGCGCCAGATTCCGTCGGTGGTCGGCTGGTGGGCGGTGGCGGCCGGCGCGGCTTGGCCGGCGAGGGCCAGTGCGACGGCGGTGGCCGTGACGATGCGCACGTTCTCGTCTTCTCTGTAGGGGACTTGCTCCGGGCAGGCCCACGGTCGCCGACACGGCGTACTCCCGGCCATCCGGCTGCCCGGTCGATCGAAGGTGGGGCCAGCCCCCCACTACCGGGGCGGACGTCTTCCGCGTCGGACCAGGCACAATGCACCCATGATCGCCTCGGAGTTCCGCACGGCCCGGCTCGGCTGGGTGCCGCTGCGTGTCGGGCACGCCGACGAGATGGCCGCCGTGCTCGGCGACCCGGCACTGCACCGGTTCATCGGCGGCGCCCCCGACGACGTCGACGCGCTGCGCGCCCGCTACCGGCGCATGCTCGCCGGCTCCCCCGATCCCGGCGTCTCCTGGTGCAACTGGGTGTTGCGGCTCCGTGAGGGGGACCGTCCGGGTCTGGTCGGGACGGTGCAGGCGACCGTCGCCTCGGACGGTCCTGCGGAGATCGCCTGGGTGGTCGGGACGCCTTGGCAGGGGCGTGGCTTCGCGTCGGAGGCCGCCCGTGGCCTGGTGGACTGGCTGGCGGGGCAGGGGGTGCGTACGGTCGTCGCGCATGTCCACCCCTCTCACGCGGCGTCCGCGGCCGTCGCGAGAGCGGCAGGACTCGCCGCCACGGACGAGGTCCAGGACGGCGAGATCCGCTGGGAGTTGAGACTGCGGGCCTGAGGCGGCCCGGTCAGTACGGCCGGTCGCCCGCGATCGCGACGCGCTCCGCGACCCGCCGGTGCGGGGCGTAGTCGTCGACGGCGTAGTGCTGGGTGGCGCGGTTGTCCCAGAAGGCGACGTCGCCCGCCTGCCAGTGGAACCGCACCTGGTACTCCGGCACGTGGGCCTGCCGCACGAGGTGGCCGAGCAGCCGGTCGCTCTCCTCGCGCTCCATGCCGACGATGTGCGTGGTGAAGGAGGTGTTGACGAAGAGCATCCGCCGCCCGGTCTCCGGGTGCGTGCGCACCACGGGGTGGGTGACGGGCGGGAACTCCTCCTGGAGCGGGGCGAGCTTCTCGGGGCCGTAGAAGCGGGCGAAGCCGGGGATGAAGTCGTGCACGGCGTGCGCGCCGTCGATGCGCGCCTTCACGGTGTCGGGCAGGTTGTCGTACGCGGCCGCCATGTCCGCCCACATCGTGTCGCCGCCGAACGGCGGCACCTCGCGCAGCTGCAACACCGCGCCAAGGGCCGGGCGTTCGCGGAAGGTGACGTCGGCGTGCCAGACGTTCTCGTACGTGGGTGTGGCGCTGCCGCCCTTGTCGAAGCGGACGACGTCGTCGGCGGAGCCGCGCGCGAGCAGCGGGTTGGTCTCCAGTTCGCCCCAGTTGAGGGCGAAGGCGCGCTGCTGCTCGGAGGTGATGCCCGCGCCGCGGAAGAAGAGCACCTTCCACTCCAGCAGAGCGCGGTTCAGCTCCTCGCGCAGGGCGGGTGTCAGCGGTCGCGCGAGGTCGACGCCGCGGATCTCGGCGCCGATGACGCGGCCCAGGGGCACGACGTCGAAGAGTTCGTAGGGGCGCTCCTGCCAGTCGTCGGGCAGGCGGCGCAGGGTGCGGCGGCCCTCGTACATGCCGTCGGCGGGAACACGTGCTTCGCGCAGGGCGGCGGTCACGGGGGTCTGCGGTGAGGCGGACGAGACAGTCATGGGGCTGATCCTTCGATGCGGAATCGGGCGGGCGTGCGGAGCGGACTCCGTACAGCTAGCGGCCCGATCGCTCGCACCCGCGCCGCCACGGGACGTTGAACGTCCGGGTGGCGGCGGTCAGGTGCTGGATCATGGTGGTCATTGTGGGACGCGGATCTCTCCAGGTCAACCGTTCCGTTACGGCTTGCGCAGCACTCCCCCGTACTCGTAGATCCCCTTGTTGGCGTCGGTGACGCCGAGGTAGGGCACGAGGTCGGGGTCGACCGGTGCAAGGTCCGGCTGGTCGGGGTCGGGGCGCCAGTCGACGAGGTTGACCACGCCGGGCGCCACGGGCTCGAGACCTTCGAGCAGCACGTCGACCTCGGCGGGCGTGCGGGTCTGCCAGGGGACACCGCCGCCGGCGATGTGTTCGGTCATCCGCGCGCCGCGCTCGGGGTCGTCGCAGACGACCTGCGAGAAGCTGACGAAGCTGCCGGGGGCCGCGCGGTCGATGATCGTGCGCAGGATGCGGTGCGGGTCGTCCGCGTCGACGAGGTGGTGCCCCACGGAGAGGAAGAGGACGGCGACCGGCTCGTCGAAGTCGATGAGGCGCACCACGTCCGGGTGGTCCAGGATGGCGTCCTGGTCCCGCATGTCCCCCATGATGACCGTGGTGGAGGAGTCGTCGGCGAGCAGCGCGCGGCCGTGCGCGAGGACGATCGGGTCGACGTCCACATAGACGACACGGGCATCGGGTGCGAAGCGCTGGGCGACCTGGTGGACGTTGTTGTCGGTGGGCAACCCGCAGCCCATGTCGATGAACTGGCGGACGCCCTCCTCGCGCGTCAGATGGCGCACCGCGCGGTAGAGGAACTGGCGGTTCTGCCGGCAGATGTCGACGACCTCGGGGAACGAGGGCACGGTGGAGAGGATGAACTTCCGGTCGATCTCATAGTTGTCCTTGCCGCCCAGCATCCAGCCGTAGCCGCGGGCCGACGTCGGGACGTCGTAGGGAATGGACGGCCCTGACACCGTCTCGGACTGGTTGTCACTCGCCACAGCGCGCTCTCCACCTCTCCCGCGGGATTCACGGAACGTGTTCCTGAGTCGCGACACTAGCCGTTGGTCCACGTTCGAGTGAACGAACTTCACAAACTTCAACGGCCTTGCGGGGAACGGTGGTTGCTGGGCCCTCCGGGGTGCACCCGCACAGTGGGACGGCCGTGGGAGCTGTGGTGTGTCTCACCCACTGACCCCCCGGGCCTCCGCATGCCGGATGATCGTGGCAGAGAGCCATCCGCACCACCGGATCCGTACCACCCAGAGAGGACCTCCCCATGGAAGACCGCTTCGACGTCGTCGTGCTCGGAGCAGGACCCGGCGGCTATGTGGCCGCCATCCGCGCCGCCCAGCTGGGCAAGCGGGTAGCGGTCGTCGAGGAGAAGTACTGGGGTGGTGTCTGCCTCAACGTCGGCTGCATCCCGACGAAGGCCCTGCTGCGCAACGCCGAGCTGGCCCACCTCTTCACGCACGAGCAGAAGACGTACGGCATCAAGGTCGACGGGCAGGTGTCCTTCGACTACGGCGAGGCGTTCAGCCGCAGCCGCACGGTCGCGGACGGCCGGGTCAAGGGCGTCCACTTCCTGATGAAGAAGAACGGCATCACCGAGTTCGACGGCCGGGGCACGTTCCTGGACGCCAACACGCTTCAGGTGGCGAAGTCCGACGGCACGACCGCCACGATCGGCTTCGACAACTGCATCATCGCCACCGGCGCCACGCCCCGGCTGCTGCCCGGCACGAGCCGCAGCGAGCGCGTGGTGACGTACGAGGAGCAGATCCTCGCCGACTCGCTGCCGGAGTCCATCGTGATCGCGGGCGCGGGTGCCATCGGCATCGAGTTCGCGTACGTCCTGCACAACTACGGCGTGAAGGTCACGATCGTCGAGTTCCTGGACCGCGTCGCGCCGCTGGAGGACGCCGACGTCTCCAAGGAGCTGGCGAAGCAGTACCGCAAGCTCGGCATCGACGTGCTGACCTCGACGCGTGTCGAGTCGATCGACGAGTCCGGCGAGAAGGTGCGGGTGACGGTCACCGGCAAGGACGGCAAGGAGCAGGTCCTGGAGGCCGACAAGGTCCTCCAGGCCATCGGTTTCGCGCCGAACGTCTCCGGCTTCGGCCTGGAGGCGACGGGGGTGGCGCTCACCGAGCGCGGTGCGATCGACGTCGACGGCCGCTGCCGCACGAACGTCCCGCACATCTACGCCATCGGTGACGTCACCGCGAAGCTGATGCTGGCGCACACGGCCGAGGCCATGGGTGTCGTGGCGGCGGAGACCCTTGCGGACGCCGAGACGATGGAACTCGACTACCCGATGATCCCGCGCGCCACGTACTCGCAGCCGCAGATCGCCAGCTTCGGCTGGACGGAGGCGCAGGCCAAGGAGAAGGGCTTCGACGTCAAGGTCGCGAAGTTCCCGTTCCAGGCCAACGGCAAGGCGCACGGCCTCGGCGACACCGTCGGCTTCGTGAAGATCATCAGCGACGCGAAGTACGGCGAGATCATCGGCGCCCACCTGATCGGCCCGGACGTCACCGAGCTGCTGCCCGAGCTCACCCTGGCCCAGCAGTGGGACCTCACCGTCCACGAGGTCGCGCGCAACGTCCACGCGCACCCGACCCTGGGCGAGGCCGTCAAGGAAGCGGTGCACGGCCTGGCCGGGCACATGATCAACTTCTGACGGGCCCGTCGGCGCCCCGGGCGCCCCGCCGCGACGCGAGTGACCGAAAGTGAGTCGTTCGAGTGGCGGGGCCGCCCGGTCCGGCCGATCCTGGGCGGAACACGACTGTTATGCCTCGGGGGCGAGGAGAGGCAGTAGCCGATGTTCTCTGGCCTGGGCCGATTCGTGGTGCGCCGCCCGTGGTGGATCATCCTGGCGTGGGTGGTGGCGGCCGGCGCCGTGATCTCGCTGGCGCCGAAGCTCACCTCCAGCAGCGACGAGGCGAGTTTCCTTCCCGATCACTACGAGTCCATTCGGGCCTCCGATGTGCAGGAGAAGGAATTCCCCAAGCAGCAGAACATCGGCGCCATCATCGTCTTCCAGCGCTCCGACGGCGAGAAGCTGACGGCCGCCGACTCCGCCGACGTGGTCCGCGTCTCCAAGGAGCTGCAGAGCCGGAAGATTCCGGAGGTGCAGGCCGTCGTGCCCGGCGAGGTCTCGCCCAACAAACAGGTGCAGACGTCCGTCGTCGCGATGCCGAAGATCACCGACCCCGAGGACACCTCGCAGCAGGACGCCGTGAAGGAGCTCCGGGACGACCTGAAGCCGGAGTTGAAGGGCACGGACCTCTCCGCCGGGATCACCGGCTCGGCGGCACAGGCGCTCGACGAGAGCGACGCGTCCGAGCGGGCGGGCCTGCTCGTCGGCGTCGGCACGATCGTGATCATCATCGTGCTGCTGCTTGTGATCTTCCGCAGCCCCATCATCGCGCTGCTGCCCGTCGTCCTCATCGGTCTGATCTCGCCGATGGCGACCGGCCTGATCGCCTCCGCCAACAAGGCCTTCGACATGAAGGCGGACTCCTCCATCCAGGAGCTCCTGACCGTCGTCCTGTTCGGCGTCGGCACGGACTACATCCTGTTCCTGCTCTTCCGCTACCGGGAGGCCCTGCGCGCGGGCGAGGACCCCAAGAGCGGCATGGTGCACGCCGTCGAGCGGGTCGGCGAGGCCATCACGTCGGCTGCGGGCGCCGTCATCGTCGCCTTCGCCGCGCTGACGCTCTCCTCGCTCGGCATGCTGCAGTCGATGGGCCCGGCGCTCGCCATCGCGGTGTTCGTGACCCTGCTCGCCGGTCTCACGCTCGTCCCCGCGGTGGTGTCCCTCCTCGGCACGAAGGTGTTCTGGCCGTCGAAGTCCTGGCAGAAGGAACCGCAGGGCACGGGGTTCGCCAGGCTCGGTGTGTCCATCGCCCGCAAGCCGGCCGTGTGGGCGCTGGTCTCCGCGCTGTTCATGGGGGCGCTCACGCTCGGCGCGCTCGGCTACAAGGCCAACTTCGACCTGGCCGGGTCGTCGCTGCCCAAGGACAAGGAGTCGATGGTCGCGCTGGACGACCTCCAGAAGGGGTTCCCCGCCGGCACCACCGACCCGACGTCCGTGTACCTCACCTCCACGACCGACGAGCCGGTGACGCAGGCGCAGGCAGGTGCCTTCCGCAAGCAGATCTCCGGCACCGAGGGCGTCGGCGAGGTCGCGGCGCCGCGCCTGAGCCCGGACCGTACGACGGCCTCGTACTCCGTGATCCTCGCGGACCCGCCGGCCTCCGACAAGGCGCTGGAGACCGTCAAGGACCGGCTGCGGCCCGCCGCCCACGAGTCCGCGCCGACCGGCACGAAGGCGCTCGTCGGCGGCATCACCGCGGTGTACGTCGACATCAACAGGGCGGTGGACCGCGACTATTCGGTGGTCTTCCCCGTGGCGGCGCTCGCCATCATGGTGATCCTCGGTCTGCTGCTGCGCAGCCTGGTGGCGCCCTGGTACCTGATGCTGTCCGTCGCGCTCGGCTTCGGCGCGACGCTCGGCGCGACTTCCTTGCTCTTCCAGCAGATCGGCAGCCAGCCAGGGCTGATGTTCATGCTGCCGGTGATCATGTACTTGTTCGTGGTCGCGCTCGGCACGGACTACAACATCCTCATGGTGTCGCGGCTGCGCGAGGAGGCCCGGGAGGGCCGCAGCCCGCACGACGCCGCGGGCACGGCGGTGCGCCACTCCGGGCCGACGATCGGCTCGGCGGGCGTCATCCTGGCGGGTACGTTCGCGACGCTCATGCTCGCGGGCAACTCGACGCTCTCCCAGATGGGCTTCTCGCTCTCCTTCGGCATCCTCATCGCCGCGTTCGTCATGGCTTTGATCTTCACTCCGGCGCTGACAGCGCTCATCGGGCACGCGGCCTGGTGGCCCGGCCACGGCGACGAGAAGCGGAACGGGCGCGGCGGGTCCGCGCCGCCGGATTCGGACGAGGAGCGCCTGGGGGGCGCGACGCGCAGCCGGTGAGACCGCCCGGGCGTCACGCGGCCGCCTCGGCCCGCACGATCCCGGTCAGCATCCCGCTCAGAGCCACGCACACCACGCCCGCACCGACGACGAGGCACATCCGGGCTACGCCGAATCCGGCGGCTCCCGCGGTGACGGCGGCGGCTCCGAGCGGGCCGAGCGAGTAGTGCGTCGTCCAGAACGCGGCCGTGACCCGCCCCAGCAGATGACCGGGGGTCACCTCCTGGCGCAGGGACATGGAGCAGATACCGGCGACACCCGTGGCGAGCAGCATGCCCGCCGAGAGTGCGCCGATCACCGGCACGCTGTCGGTGAGGCCGAGACAGGCGAGGGCGACTCCGCCGAGCGCGGTGGCTCCGATCCAACTGCGCCCGAACCCGAGGCCCTTGCGCACCTGGGTGACCACGAACGAGGCGAGGAAGGTGCCGACGGTACCCGCGCTCAGCACATAGCCCACCATGTCGTCCCCGTACCCGAGGTCCTTCTTGACGCGGAAGATGATGACGTCGGTCATGCCGTGCGTGAGGAAGATGACCAGGGACAGCAGTACGGTCAGCGGGCGCAGGACGGGGTGCGCCCACAGGAAGCGGATACCGGCGAGGAACTCCCCGCGCACGTCCCCGCCGGACGCCTTCTCCTCGTCGCCGCCGGGTGGCGGCGTCGGCCGCAGCTTGACGAGGAGGAGTCCGGCCGCGGACACGGCGAAAGTGGCGGCGTCGATCCCGATGGCGGCCACGGGCCCGAACGCCGCCGCGACGAAGCCCGCGAGGGTGGGCCCGCCGACCGTCGCCACGGCGTAGGAGCCGAAGAGGTGGGCGTTGGCCCGGATGATCTGGTCGGGCTCGACGATGGCGGGCACCACGGTCACGTACGTCACCTGGAAGAGCATCGCGAAGCCGCCGGTGAGCGGAACGACCGTGTAGATCAGCCACATCGGCGTCGCGAAGAGCCAGACCAGCGGGATCAGCGCGTACAGCAGACAGCGCGCCACGTCGGCGAGCATCAGGAGCGCGCGCCGGTCGAACCGGTCCGCGATCACACCGGCGAAGAGGCCCGTGACGATGGACGCGACGCCCGTCGCTCCCGTGACCAGGCCCATCTGGACGACGGAGCCGGTGCTGTGCAGCACGAGCAGCGGAATCGCCACGAACGAGAACGAGTCGCCGAGGGCGGAGAAGGTCTGGATGAGCAGGAAGACGCGGTAGTTGCGGTTGCTCCACAGGGAGGCCGGCGGGGTGCGGTCGGTCACCGCCGCTCACCGGCGCGTGCCGCGGCCAGTGCCGCGGCGGCCGCATCCCGGCCCGCCCGGTGGAACACCCGCTCGTTCGCGTCGACCGCGTGCACCCAGGCACGGTGCACCCGCACCGTCCGGGCCTCCCCCGCCAGCCCTTCGCGCACGCCCGCCTCCAGGGCGTCGGCGAGTCCGGCGTCGAGGATGTCCGTGCCGATGGGATTGTCGAAGGCGTACGTTCCCGGCTCGCGCCCCACGTCGAGGGTGACCCGCGCCCAGCCGCCGCAGCTGGTCTGGTTCCCGGCGGTGGCCGTCCGCCGGTACGGGAGGGCGCTCCACGCCGACTCGGCGGCCCGCGCGGCCAGTTCGTACTGTGTGCGCCAGTCGGAGTCGGGGAAGCTGAGGACGATCCTGTCGGCGCCTGCCCGCGCGAACTCGACGATCTTCTCGGCGGCCTGCTCCGGTGTCCCGTCGACCGCCATCGCGCCGGCGCGCCCGGCGCCGATGCCGTAGCGGCGCAGCACGGTCGCGGACGGCGGGTCGCGTCGCTCGCGGGTGCCGGCGGGGTCGAGCGTGGCCGGGACGGCGACGCTCACCATGGGGCTGACCTGGCGGCCCGCCTCGGCGCCGAGTTCGGCCAGGCGCGGCAGCGTCCGGGCGAGGTACGCGGGAGAGGCGAGGTTGGGGAACCAGTTGCCGTGCCGGACGGCGCGCCGCAGGTCCGCGTCCGACTCGCCGCCGATGAGGAAGGGCGGCCAGTTCACGCGCGGCCGCAGGGTCAGCTCGGTGCCGCCGACCTCCGTCGGATGGGCCACGAGCAGCTTTCTCAGTTGCTCCAGCGCACGGTCGGTGCGCTCGTCGCGCTCTTCGTACGGCACGCCGGTCGCCTCCCACACGGGTGAGTCGGCCAGGCCGCCGCGCCACTGCGCCCAGGCGCCTCCCCCCGTGTCGGCGCCCACCAACAGGCGCCCCTCGGAGAGGAATTGGAGGCTCTTGAGCTGCTGGGCGAGGTGGGCGACCTGGTGGACGGGGACCGTCAGGACTCCGTAGCCGACCTTGACGCGGGTGGTGACCGCGGCGGCCGTGGCGAGAGTGACCGTGGCGTCCAGTGTCGGGACACGCCCCGTCAGATGTCCGCTCGCCCACACGGACTCGAAGCCGAGCTCCTCCGCCCGGCGCGCCGCCGCGGCGAACTCCCCGGCCTGCCCCCGCGCTTCCGCGTCCAGCACCGGCAGGAACACCCCGATGTCGATGGCCACTGCCACTCCCCTCCCACGACCCGGCCATGAACGTTAGTGCAAGTTGCCTTTTCGTGGAAAGTGTGAGCACAGCCCGATCCCCTCCACGACCCTCATTGCTCACAGCTCGAACGAAAATGCAAGTGAAATCAATAAAGCCCGCAAAAGTCGGTAGCCTAGGAAAGGAAGAGAAATGTCAAGTCCGCCGCAGACCGTACTTGAATTTCTCTTACGCGTCCTCTACCAGCGCTTTCGGAGTGTTAGGGTTTCTTCTTGTCCCGAGCCGGGCCGCATTTGAACCGGCGCACCGCTCGGATTGCGCTGCGGCGTTCCGCCCCTTTGCAGGGGGTCACCGCCGCCCCTCACGCCGGAATGGATGAAGACCTTCCACGTCTGATTCCCGTTCCGGCGGAATGTGTCCACGCCTCGTTCTGGAGCTCTTTCATGTCTGCTGACAGCACGGCTGTCACCACTCCCTCACCGGCGGACACGGCCGGTGCCCCACCCGGCGGCCGGCATCTCGGCCTGGCCCTGTTCGTGATCGCCGCGGCCCAGCTGATGGTGGTGCTCGACGGCACCATCACCAACATCGCGCTGCCCAGCATCCAGACCGCGCTGGAGGTGTCCGACGCGAACCTGGCCTGGGTCGTCAACTCCTACGCGCTGGCCTTCGGCGGGCTGTTGCTGCTCGGCGGCCGGGCCGGTGACCTCTTCGGGCGACGGCGGATGTTCCAGGTGGGCATCGCCGTGTTCACCCTGGCATCGCTGCTCGGCGGGCTCGCCCCGAACGAGGGCCTGCTCATCGGCGCCCGCATACTCCAGGGCGTCGGCGCGGCGATCGCGGCGCCCAGTGCCCTCTCGCTGATCGCCACGACGTTCCCCGAGGGCAAGCCGCGCAACAAGGCGATGGGGGTCTACGCCGCGATGGCCGGCATCGGCGCCACCGTCGGCCTGCTGCTCGGCGGCGTCCTCACCGACGCCCTGGACTGGCGGTGGGTGTTCTTCGTGAACATTCCCATCGGCCTGGCCGTGCTCGCAGGGACCAGGACGCTCGTCGAGGCCGAACGCCACCCGGGCCGCCTCGACCTGCCGGGCACCGTCACCGGCACGGGCGGTCTGATCTCCCTCGTCTACGGCATCACGCGCGGCGGCGAGCACGGCTGGACCGACAGCCTGACGCTGTCCTGCTTCGCCGTCGCCGCCGTCCTGCTCAGCGCCTTCCTGCTCATCCAGAGCCGGAGCTCGCACCCGATGATGCCGCTGCGGCTCTTCAGGGACCGCAACCGGTCCGGGTCCTTCGCCACGATGCTGTTCATCGGCGCCGGCATGATGGCCACCTTCTACTTCCTCACCCTGTACATGCAGCTGATCCTCGGCTACAGCGCGGTCAAGACCGGCTTCGCCAACCTGCCGTTCAGCCTCGGCATGGGCATCGCGGCGGCCCTGAGCGCCAAGCTGGTCACGCGCCTGGCTCCCCGGGTGATCGCCGGGCCCGGCCTGCTGGTGGCGGCCTGTGGCATGTTCTGGTTCGCCACGCTCACCCCCGACTCGTCGTACACCGGGCATCTGATGCCGGCGATGTTCGTGACCGCGCTGGGTCTCGGGATGGGCTTCGTGCCGATGACGCTGGGCGCGGTCAGCGGCGTCGACCACCACGAGACGGGTATCGCGTCCGCGCTCCTGAACACCGCGCAGCAGATCGGCGGCGCCCTGGGCCTCGCCGTCCTGGCGACCATCTCCACCTCGGCGGCCGACGACCGGCTGCCCGAAGCGGCCGCCTCGTTCTACCGGGGCGTGGCCACGAAGGACCACGGCCTGGTGGCCGAGGCGGCCGACGCGCTGACCCACGGCTACACCATGGCCTTCGTGGGTGCGGGCGTCATGTTCCTGGCGGGCCTGGTCGTGACCGCTCTGGCCATCACCGCCCGGAAGCAGGAGACGGCCGAGGGCGCGGCGCCCGTGCACATGGGCTGAATCCGCGCCCGTAGGCGCTCAGTCGAGGGCTAGGGCTTCCAGTCGCCGAGCCAGTCGGCGGTCTCCTGGCTCGCCGCCTGGGCGTCCGTCAGGTGCGGGCGGTCTCCGCCGGGGCCGCCCGCACCCGGGCCGCTGTTCCTGTACTCGGCGAAACGGTCGTCCTTCCAGGAGAAGCCGCCCATGTCGGTCCAGGGGGCCGGCTTGATCGCGGCGCCGAGAGTGGTGTCGCGGACGGTGGTCTGCGGGTCGAGGGTCGCGTCACCGCCCGCGTGCCACGGCCGGCCGAGGTGGAAGCTCTTGGCGGACACGTCACCGTTCACCGTCGAGCGGGTGATGAGGAGGCCCTTGCGCCCGGCGGCGGTGCTGGGCGCGGTGACGTACCCGGCCGAGGTGCCGTTCCACCGCTTCTTCAAGGTGAGGACGGACTTGTCGATCACCGCGGTGGCGCGGCCGAAGACGAAGTCGGTGTTGCCGACGACGTAGGAATTGGTCATGTACACCCGGCCCGCCCTGTCCTTGGCGGCCGTGTCGAGGAGCAGGGTGTCCTGGTCGCCGCCGACGATGAGGGAGACGAGCCGGACCCGGTCGGCCGCGGTGCGCAGCGCCACCGCCTGATGTCCGTCCAGGCCCTGGTTGCCCGCCTCGTCAAAGTCGTTGGAGATGGTGAGGTTGCGGGCCGTGAAGTCGTCGGCCTCGGCTGCGAAGGTCGCGCTGCCGCTCGTGCCGTACTTCCCCGAGCCGTCCGGCTTCGGCGTCCCGGCTGCGTTGTTGAAGACGATGACAGTGTCCTTGCGGCCGGCGCCGGTGCCTTCGACCGTGACGTGCGGCTTGTTCGCGGGGACCTTGACCGTCTCGCGGTACGTGCCGGGGGCGATCCGGATCACGACGCGCGAGGAGTTGCCCGCGGGGACCGCGTCGACGGCCTTCTGCACGCTCGTGTACTGGCCGCTGCCGTCCTTGGCGACGGTGAGGGTGCGGTCGGCGCGCGGCCCGGCCGTCGTACCGATGGAACTCCGCGGCCCCGCCCCGGACTTGAGGAGCGCGGGCACGTCGGCCGCCTTGTCGAGCTTGTACTTGTAGTACGCCTTCGGGTCGAAGGCCGTGCCGCCGCTCTCGTTGCGGCCGCTGGTCTTGGAGAAGACGTTGCCGCGCTGGACGAGAGCGGCGGTGGCGTCCTTGATGACGGGGTTGTTGATGCCCTGGAAATAGCTGTTCTCCAGGACCATTTTCGTCCTGCCGCGCGAGTAATTGCCGTACGACGACGTGATGTCGGTGCCCGGGTCGTCCTGCAAGTAGTTGTTGTAGAGGTGGGCGTGGGCGACGTTGTCGGTCGAAGGGTTGCGCTGCTCGGTCTCGCGGAACCAGTTGTGGTGGATCGTGAGGTCGGCGGTGGCGTTCTCGGTCCAGCCGATGCCGAAGGTCTTGTTGTTGTCGCTGAGCCTGTTCCAGGACACGGTCACATTGGTGGTGTCCTTGCGGCTGTCGATCAGGCCGTCGGCCATGTGCCGCAGATCGTTGTGGTCGATCCACACGTGGTGCGCGCCGTCCATCTGGATCGCGTCCCAGTCGTGCTCCTTGTCGTTCCAGGTGCCGTGGTACGAGTCCCGGATCGTCAGGTTCCGGATGATCACGTTGTGGACGCCCTGGCCCAGGAAGAAGCCGCCGCCGACGATCTGACCCGAGGCGCCCGCGCCCACGATCGTCTTGTCGGAGGCGACCTTGATCTCCTTGCCCTTGGGGTCCATGGTGATCGCCGCCGCCACGACGATGACGTACGGCTCCGCGGCGGTCGCGTACTTCTCCAGGTCGGCGAGGGTCCGCACCGTGACGGTCCTGCCGCCCCGGCCGCCGTACGTCCCCTTCTGCCCCAGCGCGTGGACCGACGCGAAGCCGTCGGCGGTGTCGTCGGCCCAAGCGGGCACCGCGGCGGGCGCGGCCGCGGCCCGGGGCGCGGCCTCCTCGCCGAACGCCCCGAAAGCCGTGCCGTAGGCCATCACACCCGCGGCGGCGACGGCCAGCGGGACACCTGTCAGGAGGACCGTCTTCTTTCTGCGGTGCCGCGCCTTGCCGTGGAGCTCACTCATGCGTCGCTTCCCATCTGTACGTACGTGGGGGGACGCCCGTGTCCGGTGGAACGGGCCGCTGAGCAGTCGCCGCCGGGGGCGGAGAAGGTTGCCCGTCGATAGAATTTTTTCCGCGAGGTGTCGAGAACGCGCCGTCCGCTCCGACGTCCCCTGTGAAAGTCGCCCGCGAGGGGTGACGGCGCAGTCGAGGAGCGAAGTCATGAAGTATCTGGTGATGGTCCAGGGATCGCAGGCCGACTACGAAGCGATGGCGGGCAAGGCGTCCGCGAGCAGCCCGGCCTGGAGCGAGAAGGAACTGCAGGCGATGTTCGCCTTCATGAGCGAGGTCACCAACGACCTCGCCGAGTCCGGCGAGCTCATCGACGGACAGGGACTCACCGAGCCCGCGCAGACCCGCCTCGTGAGCCGGGACAAGGACGGCCGCCCGGTGATCACGGACGGCCCCTACGGCGAGACGAAGGAGGTGCTCGCCGGGTACTGGCTGCTCGAGTGCGCGAGCCTGGAGCGGGTCACCGAGATCGCGCAGCGCATCACCGAGTGCCCCGGGCCGGAGGGCGTCGTCGACCCGCCCGTCGTGATCCGTCCCGTCCAGGATTCCTCGGGGGGCGAGTGTTGAGACGTACGACCGAGGTCGAGGGCCTGCTGCGCCTGCACGCGCCGCAGGTCCTCGGCGCGCTCGTACGCCGGTACGGGCACTTCGGCGCCGCCGAGGACGCCGTGCAGGAGGCGCTGCTGGCGGCGGCGCGGCAGTGGCCGGACACCGGCGTGCCGGACAACCCGCGCGGCTGGCTGATCAAGGTCGCCGCACGCCGCCTGACGGACCAGCTCCGCGCCGACGAGGCACGGCGGCGGCGCGAGGAGGACGCGGCCCGCCTCACGCCCCGGGACGCCTTCACCGCTCCCCCACCGGGCGACAGCCGCGCCCCGGCGGACGACGACACGCTCACGCTGCTGTTCCTGTGCTGCCACCCCGAGCTGAGCCCGGCCGCGCAGGTCGCCCTGACCCTGCGCGCCGTCGGCGGTCTGACCACAGCCGAGATCGCCCGCGCGCACCTGGTGCCCGAGGCGACGATGGCGCAGCGCATCAGCCGGGCGAAGGCGAGGATCAAGGGGGTGCCGTTCCGGCAGCCGGGGCCCGAGGACCGCGACGCGCGGCTCGCCGCGGTCCTCCAGGTCCTCTATCTCATCTTCAACGAGGGCTACACCGCGACCTCCGGCGACGCCCTGCACCGCGCGGACCTCGCCCGCGAGGCGATCCGTCTGACGCGTGCGGTACGCCGCCTGCTGCCCCGGGAGGGGGCGGTGACGGGCCTGCTGGCGCTGATGCTGCTCACCGAGGCCCGCAGCGCGGCACGGACGGGGCCGCACGGCGAGCTGATCCCGCTCGACGAGCAGGACCGCACCCGCTGGGACCGGCGGGCGATCGCCGAGGGCACGGCGCTCGTCGAGGAGGCGCTGCCCCAAGGGCCGCCCGGCGCCTACCAGTTGCAGGCGGCGATCGCGGCGCTGCACGACGAGGCGGAGCACACGGACGCCACCGACTGGCCGCAGATCCTCGCCCTGTACGACGTTCTCGTACGCCTCACTCCCGAGCCCATGGCCGAACTCGGGCGGGCCGTGGCCTTCGCGATGGTGCACGGGCCCCGCGCCGGGCTCGGTGAACTGGACGCGCTGGAAGACCGGTTGAAGGGGCACTACCGGCTCGAAGCCGTCCGCGCCCACCTGCTGGAGAGGGCGGGCGACACCGAAGGCGCCCGCACCGCCTACCGGTCGGCGGCCCAGGGCACCCTCAGCCGCCCCGAGGCCCACTACCTTCAGACGCGCGCCGCCAGACTGGCGCCCTGAGCGGGGGCCGCGCCAAGCGGCGCGCAGTGTTCGGCGACGGTGTCGGCGAAGGCGCGGGCCAGCGGGCTCAGCGCGTCCCAGCGGCGCACCGCCCAGCCCACCGAAAGCGGCGGCAGCTCCGGGACCGGGACGAGACGGAGCCCCGCGGGACCGCTCTCGCGCCAGCCGGGCAGCGCGGGCACGACGGCCTGGCCGAGCCCCAGCTCCGCGAGGAGGACGGCCGTGTCCCAGTCGGCGACACTGGTCACGGTCGGCAGCGCCACGCCCAACTCTCCCAGATGCACGTCGAGTTGCCCGCGCGAGGTGGACCCCTCCGGGGGCGTGATGAGCTGCCCCGCGGCCAGTTCGGCGGGCTCGACGTGCGTCCGGCCGGACAGGGGGTCGTCGGCGCGGACGGCGAGGACCCAGGGCAGTTCGACGACAGGCCGCTGCTCGATGCCGCGCACGGGCTCCCCGAGAGTGATCCAGGCGAGGTCCAGGTCGTCGGCGGCGAGCGCGTCGAAGCAGCTGCGGCTGGAGCTCATGGTCTGAAACTCCAGGCTGACGCGCGGGTAGCAGTCCCGGAATCCGACGACGGCCTCGGCCATGAAGTGCCGTACGGAGGTGGCCCCTGTGGTGATCCGCACCGCCCCGCCGTCACCGCGCGCCTGTTCCCGCAGCCGGCGCACGGCCAAGTCGATGCCGCCGATCCCGTCGGCGGCGGCTGACTGGAGGATCCGCCCGGCCGAGGTGGGCACGACACCCCGCGCGTGCCGCTCCAGGAGACTCACGCCGAGCTCCCGCTCCAGGCGTTTGACGTGCTGGCTCACCGCCGACTGCGTACAGGAGAGGTCGCGGGCCACCGCGCTGAGGCTGCCGGCGCGGCACACGGCGATGAAGATTCGAAGGTCGTCGAGGGTCACGTGAGTGAAGTTATCCCTTGGGGGGATGCAAGAAAACCAGAGGATTGACTTGGGTTTTCGTCGTGCACCAAGATCGCTCATGGCCCGGGCGGCGACCCGGCGACGGGCGTCGACCCGGGGTTCACGGACCAGGTGTCCCGGGGCACGGGCCATCGACTCGGAAAAGGTGACGTGTGGAAGCACTTGAGATGGTGGCCGTCGGAGCCGCCGGTGTCGCGGCCGGCGGGCTCAACGCGGTGGTCGGGTCCGGCACCCTCATCACCTTTCCCACGCTGCTGGCCTTCGGCCTTCCGCCGGTGACCGCCAACGTGTCGAACAACCTCGGCCTGGTGCCGGGCACGCTGAGCGCCGCGTACGGCTACCGCCGGGAGATGAAGGGGCAGTTCAGACGCCTTGTGCGGTTCGGCACGGCCTCGCTCGTCGGCGGCCTGGTCGGCGCGCTGCTCCTCCTGCGCCTGCCCGCCGACGCCTTCCAGGCGGTGGTCCCCGCACTCATCCTCACCGCGTGCCTCCTGGTGCTCCTGCAACCGTGGCTGTCCCGCAGGCTCAAGAGCCGCCAGGGCACCGGGAAGACCGACGGCGGCGTGCCGATGTGGTGCGGAGTCCTCGTTACGGGCGTCTACGGCGGATACTTCGGCGCGGCCCAAGGGGTGCTGCTCATGGCCCTGTTCGGCACGTTCCTGCCCGACGACCTCCAGCGCCTGAACGCCGCGAAGAACGTGCTCGCCTCCCTCGTGAACGGTGTCGCGGCCGTCGTCTTCATCGCCGTCGCGGACATCGACTGGACGGCGGCCGGGCTGATCGCCGCCGGTTCGACGGCAGGCGGCCTCGTCGGCGCCCGCTTCGGCCGCAAGCTCCCGCCGCTGGCGATGCGCACGTTCATCGCCGTGGTGGGGACGACGGCTTCAGTGATCATGATCGTTCAGTAGCGGCCGCCCTCAGGGCGCCCCCCGGCGTAACGCGGGTCACAGGCAGACCCCCCGCGTCCAGGAACCTCGACCCATGGTTTATCGTTGAACATGATGTGACCCCGACCGAGATTCCCCCGTCCGGTCGGGGTCGCATTCCATTTATGTGGGTGTCTTGGGTGTCTTCGATTTCTTCGGTGGCTTCCCCTGTTTTCACGCCTTCGAGGGCGAATATGCCAACCGCACCGCGTCACCCGGGCCCGGGCGGCATCATGCGTCCATGGACGGTGCCAAGCCTGTGCAGGTCTTGTTCACGCCCGAGGAGTACGCCGCGATCCTGCTTCACGCGGAACGCCTCGGGATGCCGTTAGCCGAGTTCATCCGCCGCGCCGTGACCGTCCGGACCGAGGAGCGGCCCGGCCCGTGCCGGCCGTCCGACACCCGGCGCGGAGCGACCGTTCCGCCGGTCCAGCGTGGCCTCGGCAGAGACGGGACGCCCGCGCTCAAGCGGTTCCTCGACACCCTCGCCGCCTCCGCCGAGCCGAAGAGCCTGGGACGGGAGCGGGACCGGTGAGACTCAGGTGAGGACAATCTCCGGCTGGTAGAGGTCCAGCCAGAGCGCCAGGTCGAGCGTCCGCTCCAGATCCCGCCGCGAGGCCTGCGTGATCTGCGGCGCCTCCCGCTCGGCGGCCCGCGCCGCCCGCTCCCGGTCCACCAGGTCGAAGACGGGGTGCCCGGGCCGCGCGAGCAGGTCCTTGACGTGCCCCTGGAGCGCGACCCCGTACTTGGGGTCCTGCGTGGAGGGGTACGGGCTCTTCACCCGGTCGTAGACCGAGCGCGGCAGCACATCGGCCGTCGCCTCGCGCAGCAGGCTCTTCTCCCTGCCGTCGAAGGACTTCAGCGCCCAGGGCGTGTTGTACACGTACTCGACCAGACGGTGGTCGCAGAACGGGACGCGCACCTCCAGGCCGACGGCCATGCTCGCGCGGTCCTTGCGGTCCAGCAGGACGCGCACGAATCGCGTCAGGTGCAGATGGCAGATCTTCCGCATCCGGAACTCGAAGTCGCTCTCGCCGTCGAGGCGCCGGATGCCGGAGACGGCCGTCGCGTAGCTCTCCTTGATGTACGCGGGGAGGTCGAGCGCGGCGGTCAGGTCGGGGCGCAGGACCCCGGCGTCGTCGCCGAAGTGGTCGGCGAACCGCACCAGCCAGGGGAAGGTGTCGGCCGTCCGCGCCGTCTCGTCGAAGAACTGCAGATAGCCACCGAAGACCTCGTCCGCGGACTCCCCGGACAGCGCCACCGTGGAGTGCTCGCGGATGGCGCGGAAGAGGAGGTAGAGGGAGGCGTCCATGTCGCCGAAGCCCATCGGTATGTCCCGCGCGCGGATCATCTTGGCGCGCACGTCCGGGTCGGCCAGGGCGTTCGAGTCCAGAACGATGTCGCGGTGCTCGGTGCCCGCCGACTTCGCCACGTCGTGCACGAAGGGCGTGTCGGGCGTGGAGCGCAGCTCGTCGGCGACGAAGTTGTCGGCCTGGCCGACGAAGTCCACGGCGAAACTGCGTACCGTCTCGCCCGCCTCGGCGAGCTGCCGTGCCGCGATCGCCGTCATCGCCGAGGAGTCGAGGCCGCCGGAGAGCAGTGTGCAGCGCGGCACGTCGGAGACGAGCTGGCGGCGCACGATGTCGTCGAGGAGCTCCCGCACCTTGGCGACGGACGCGTCGCGGCCGTCGGTGTGCGGGCGCGTCTCCAGGGACCAGTAGACGTGCCGGCGCAGACCGGAGCGGTCCACCGTCACGACGGTGCCGGGCTCGACCTCGCGCATGCCGTCCCACACGGCGTGGCCGGGCGTCTTGACGACGGTGAACACCTCTCGCAGGCCGTCCAGGGTGACGCGGCGCCTGGCCAGCGGGTTGGCGAGGATCGCCTTGGGCTCGGAGCCGAACAGGACGCCGTCGGACGTCTCGTAGTAGTAGAAGGGCTTGATGCCCATGCGGTCCCGGATCATGACGAGCTTGTCGTGGCGCGCGTCCCAAATGGCGAAGGCGTACATGCCGTTCAGCCGCTCGGCGAGGGCCTCGCCCCATTCGAGGTAGCCGCGCAGCACGACCTCGGTGTCGGACTCGGTGGTGAACCGGTGGCCGCGGCCCGCCAGCTCGCGGCGGAGCTCGGTGAAGTTGTACGTCTCCCCGGAGTAGACCAGGGCGACGGTGCCCTGCGGTGTCCCGACGGTCATGGGCTGGCGGCCGCCGGGCAGGTCGATGATCGCGAGCCGGCGGTGCCCGAGCGCGGCGGGTCCGCCGGTCCACGTGCCGCGGTCGTCGGGACCGCGGCAGGACATCGTCTCCGTCATGGCGTCCAGGGTGGTGGACTCGGCCGCCAGATCACGGTCGAAGGAGACCCAGCCGGTGATGCCGCACATGCGCTTTCCTTCCGCTCGCCGAACTAGGTGTAACTAGCACCTATGTCGGCAGCGTGCGCCTTCGATTGCGTACGGTCAACGCGCCCGAGGCGCGGCCGCCGCGCCGAACCCGACGATTCCGGCCGCTCTTTGCCAAGGCCAGAGCCGGGGCTGGCGACAGCCTCGCCCGTCCGACCCGGCCGCACAGGGAGCGGCCCACGCGGCGGAACGAAACATTCCGGCCATGGGCAAAGACTTGTCAACGATCCTCCGCGGCGGCACCCAACAGCGCCGCCGCGTCCTCGCGCGCCTGGTCGACAGCGGCAGGGAACACATGCAGGCCGTGCGCCACGAGCGCACCCTCGTGCAGCAGCATCAGCGTCCGCCCCAGGCGCGCCGCCCCGCGCGGCGCGATCTCCTCGGCGAGACCGGTGAAGAGCGCGAGCATCCAGGCCTTCTGGCCGGTGATGATCGGGTACGCGGGATGGGCGGGGTCACTGATCTCCGCGTGCGCGTTGACCATGCTGCACCCCTTGCCCGAGTGCTCGTCGGCCCAGTCGCGCGAGGCCTCGAAGACGGCGAGGACCCGGGCGCGCGGCGACGGCGCGGCCTCCAGGTACGGGGCGAGGAACGCCCGCCAGCGCTCGTCCCGGTCGGCGAGGTACTCGACGACGATCTGCTCCTTGGACCCGAACCGGTCATAGAGGGTCTTCTTCGTCACCCGGGCCTCGGCGGCGATCAGGTCCACGCCGACGGCGTGGATGCCCCGCTCGTAGAAGAGCCGCCCCGCGGCGTCGAGCGCGCGGCGCGCACCCGGCGTCATGACGATGCGCCGCGGCGGCGCCGCCCCGTCGTCCGTTCCGTCGTCCGTTCCGTCCACGTCGCCTCCGTACACGTCGTCGCTCATGGAACCCATAGTAGACCGATCTGTATACTCGGCCACAGGTATACAGATCGGTCTACTCATCCGTTCGCTCATCGGTTGACTCAACCGGGCCTGACCACAGGGAGGGATTCATGAACATCCTGCTGTCGGCCGCATTCGTTCTGACCTGGAGCTCCGGGTTCATCGGCGCCAAGCTGGGCGCGGGCAGCGCGTCCGCGGTGACGGTTCTCATGTGGCGCTTCCTGCCGCTGGCCGTCGTGCTCGGGCTCGTCGCCCTGCTCCTGGCGCGGGCCTCGTGGCGGGGTCTGACGGCACGTGACATCGGGCGGCAGGCGGCCGTCGGGGCGCTGTCGCAGAGCGGCTATCTCCTCACCGTGTACTACGCCATCCAGCTCGGCGTCTCCAGCGGTACGACCGCGCTGATCGACGGGACCCAGCCGCTGGTCGCGGGCGCCCTCGCCGGGCCGCTGCTCGGCCAGTACGTCTCCCGCACGCAGTGGATCGGGCTGGGTCTCGGCGTGAGCGGAGTCGTCATCGTCACCGCTGCCGACTTCGCGGGCGGCGGCGACGCCCCGTGGTGGGCCTATCTCGTGCCGTTCCTCGGCATGTTCTCGCTGGTGGCGGCGACGTTCCTGGACCGGCGCACGTCCCGTCCGATCGGCCCTTCGGTGTCGATGACCGTCCACTGCGTGACCAGTGCCGTGATCTTCACGGGACTCGCGCTGGCGGCGGGAGCCGCGACACCGCCGGCCGAAGCATCGTTCTGGACGGCCATCGGATGGCTGGTGGCGCTCTCCACCTTCGGCGGGTACGGCCTGTACTGGCTGATCCTGCGGCGCTCCGGGGTCACCCAGGTCAACACGCTGATGTTCCTCATGGCGCCGGTGACCGCCCTGTGGGGTGCCGTGATGTTCGGTGAGCCCTTCGGCCCGCAGACGGCGACGGGTCTGGCCGTCGGACTCGCGGCAGTGGTCGTCGTGCGGCATGGCGCGGGCCGGCCCGCCGCCTCCGCACCCAATGCCTCGGTCAGCGCGGAGTCAGGAACGCCTGCACCGCGGGCGCGTACCGGTCGGTGATCTCGGCGATCTCCGCGGCGCGCAGGTGCGGGCCGCGGGCGATGCCGTACATCACGCCCAGGCCGAGCAGCATGCCCACGGCGAGCTCGGCCCGCAGGCCCGCGTCCGGGCCCGGCAGCCGCTCGCTCAGCCGCTGGGCCACCTGGGCACGGAAGTTGGCGCGCAGTATGTCGCCCTGCTCCCCGTGGAGCGGGGCGAAGACGATGCGCAGGATCGGGTCGGCGCCCCGCTCCGCCTGCCCGGTGAGCAGGTGCCGGACCATGTGGCGGCCGAGGTCGGCCACGGGTGCGTCGAGGAAGTCCTCGGCATCGGCGTCGAACGACATGACCCGGGAGAACAGCGCGTCCTTGTTGCCGAAGTACTTGAGGATCAACGGCGCGCTCACACCGGCGCGTTCGGCGACGGCCTTGAGGGTGATGTCCCCGTGCGCGTGCCGGGCGAGGAGATGGCGGGCGGCGCGGACAATGGCCCCTTTGGTCGCCTCGGCGTCCCTGCGGCCCGCGGGCGGCGGGGCCGGGTCCGAGGCCGTCGTGCCTGCCGCGTCCGTCGTCGTCACGTTCCTCACCGCCATAGTCACCTTCCGTCCAGGGCGGTCTCCTGGGCGGGCCCGCCGCGCCCGGCTGTCGTGCGCGCACCCTCCGGGGCCGGTTCCGAGGGTATGGCCAGGGCAGCCGCGCAGGCGACGAGCGCGACCGTTCCCGCAAGGATGAACGCGAGCCGGTAGCCGCCGAGGGTGGGGACCTGGACGCCCTCGACCAGTGAGGTGTGCCGGACGAGCACGGCGGCGACGGCCGCGCTGGAGAGGCTCTGACCGACCGTCCGCATCAGCACGTTCACGCCGTTCGCCGACGCGGTCTGCTCGACCGGCACCGCCCGCAGGATCAGCGTGGGCAGTGCCGAGTACGCGAAGGTCGTCCCGGTCGCCACGACCGCGGCGCCCGCCACGATCACCCACAATTCCCTGCTGTCCACGATGCGTACGACGTAGCCGAGCGCCATGAGCGCGGCGCCGACGGCAAGGGTCACCCTGGGGCCGCGTGCCGTCGAGACCCGGGCCGACACCGGCGAGAGGACCAGCATGATCACCCCGTTGGGCAGCAGGCACAGGCCGGTCGCCACGATCGAGAGCTCCAGGCCGTAACCGCTCGCGAGGGGTGCCTGCACCAGTTGCGCGGTGACCAACGAGTTGGCGTAGAAGGCGAATCCGGCGAGCAGCGCGGCCACGTGCGGCAGCGCCACGCGCCGCCCGGACGCCAGCCGCAGGTCCACCAGTGGCTGCTTCGC
The DNA here is from genome assembly GCF_040683555.1 of Streptomyces sp. NPDC093510. Lineage (NCBI taxonomy): Bacteria > Bacillati > Actinomycetota > Actinomycetes > Kitasatosporales > Streptomycetaceae > Streptomyces > Streptomyces sp. NPDC093510. The sequence goes on along the minus strand of NZ_JBFBEE010000006.1, from coordinate 18,911 downwards.
CCGCAGTTGCATGCGCCACCACAGGGGGAGGATGACGCAGGCGCCCGCGAACAGACCGAGGACCGGGCCGCTCCCCCACCCCCACTGGCCGCCCTGCGACACCGCGAGCAGCAGACAGACCAGTCCTGCCGCGAGACCGAGCGCGCCCCAGGTGTCGAACCGCCCCGGCGAGCGCACCGGCGACTCCCGCACGGCCCACCGGGCGAGCAGGAGTCCGAGCGTGCTCAGGGCCGCCGTGGCCCAGAACATGGCGTGCCAGTCCGCGTACTGCACGATGAGCGCGGCCAGCGGCAGACCGAGCGCGGCCCCGATCCCGACGGTCGAGCTCATCAGGGCGACCGCGGACGCGGTGCGCCGGGGCGGGAGTTCGTCGCGCAGGATGCTGATGGACAGCGGCACCACCGCGGCGGACGCGCCTTGCAGGGCACGGGCCGCGATCAGCACCCGGATGTCGGACGTGAGCGCGCAGAGCACGGAGCCCCCGGCCATCAGTCCGAGGGCGAGCAGCAGGACGCGGCGCTTGCCGTACATGTCGCCGGCCCGGCCGAGGACCGGGGTGAGGACCGCTCCGGACAGCAGGGTCGCGGTGACCAGCCAGGACACGGTTCCGGCCGAGCTGCCGGTCAGCCGGGGCAGATCGGGCAGCAGCGGCACGACGACCGTCTGTGTGACAGCCATGAGGATGCCGCCGAAGGCCAGGACGGGAACGGTCAGCCGGGCGCGCGGACCCCTCGCGTCACCCGGCGGCGGAACGGGCCCCATGACGTCTCCCCCGTCCGCATGAGGTGAATTCCAATTCACCATAGGGGTGAATGGCGATTCACCGCCAGCAAGTCGACGGGTGGTCCGGTGGAAGGGGAGACTCCGCGGCTCTCCCTCGTGAGACGTCCGGGGCGCCCGCGTCAGGGCCGTGAACCGGCCGCGACGGACGTGGGGCCGCTGCCGCGGGAGGTTCCCGTCGGGCGGCTTCGGTCATACTGCGGCCCATGAATCGACTCCGTATAGGCCTGGTGGGCACGGGTCCCTGGGCCTCCTCCACACATGCCCCCGCGCTGGCCCGGCACCCGGGTGTCGACCTCGTCGGCATCTGGGGCCGCAGGCCCGAGGCGGCGGCCCCGCTCGCCGCCGCGCACAGGACGACGGCGTACGCGGACGTGGACGAGCTGTTCGCCGCCAGTGACGCCGTGGCGTTCGCCGTACCGCCCGACGTACAGGCGCCCCTCGCGGCGCGGGCCGCGGCGGCGGGCTGTCATCTGCTGCTCGACAAGCCGGTGGCCACGACCGTGGAGGGGGCTCGGGACCTCGCCTCGGCGGCCGAGCGCGCCGGGGTGGCGTCCGTGGTCTTCTTCACGCTGCGCTTCGCCGCCGACACATCGGCGTGGCTGTCCGAGCAGATGACCACGGGCGGCTGGTTCACCGGCCGCGCCGACTGGTACGGCTCGTTCTACGCTCCCGACGGCACCGCGCCGTTCTCGTCACCGTGGCGTGCGAGCCGGGGCGGACTGTGGGACGTGGGCCCGCACGCCCTGTCGATGCTGATCCCCGTGCTCGGCGAGGTGAGCAACGTGACCGCCGCGCCCGGCCCCGGGGACACGGTCCATCTGATCCTGCGGCACACCGGCGGCGCGTCCAGTACGGCGACGCTGAGTCTGACGGCGCCGCCGAAGTGTGCGGGGCTGACGGTGGAGCTGCGCGGCGAGAGCGGCACGGTCGTGCTGCCGTCGTGGGAGGAGCCCGGCGAGGCGTTCCGGACGGCGGTCGACGGACTCGTCGAGGCCGCGGGCAGCGGAACGGCGCATCCGTGCGATGTCCGGTTCGGGCTGCGGGTCACGGAGATTCTGGCGCAGGTGGAGGAGCAGATCACGGCCACGTGATACGCCCGGGGTCAACCACGGGCGGTCGGTACCGTGGCCGCTACGTAATGGCGAGTGACGGCACCGACCGCAGCCGGTGGTCCTACGGAACCAGCGCGGGAAGAACAGCGGTGCGGTCCTGCGCTGCTCCGATTCCGACCACTCCGAAGACTCAGGTCAGAATACGAACAGTTGTCCCACACGCTTCCCGCATCGGCCCAGTAGGCCTAGGGGGTACCCAATGCCGGGGAATTTCAGCCATTCTCAAGCTCCCCGGACAAGATGCCCCGCTGTTGCGCACGAGCGCCATCCGACGATCAAACTCGCAGGTCGGTGACCCCGCACGCTCCATGATGCCCCAGCGACTGATCGTTTTCTTCGGGCAATGTTTACTACCAAAGCCGATGTGAATATTTAGACTGATCACGCTCCAACTCGGCGTGCACCAAGAGGGATTACCCACCATGAACAAGACGGCGCTCCGCGCTCTGCTCCGCGAACGACGCGCCCTCATAGCCCCCGAATCGCACGGCTTCGCCCGCCCGACAGGTCAGGGCCGGCGCGCGCCCGGCCTGTCGCAGCACCAGGTCGATCAGTTGCTCCACCGCACGTTCGGGACGTATCACCGTCTTGAATCCGGCAATTACCCCAATCCGCCGACCTCGCTGCTCCGGGACGTGGCCCGCCTCTTCGGGCTCAACGAGCAGGAATGGGTGTCCCTCTGCCGCTACGCACTGCTTCAGGACCCGCCGGGCCCGCTCCACCTCTCCTCCGGCAAGGAGGTGCCCGGTGTCTGGCAGGAGGCGGTCGACGGAATCGGGCACATGGCGTACGTGACGGACGCGTCCTGGGAGATGCTCGCCTACAACGCGGCGTTCGCCGCCATGTTCCCGAGCGGCAAGGTCCCCGGCAACACCCTGCGCTGGATGCTCCTGGACCCGCACGGCCGCGAGACATTGATGAACTGGCACACCGCCTGGGCCCCCATGGTGCTGCCGCAGCTGCGGGCCGCGCTCGCCACCAGGCCGGACGACGACATCCTGCGGCAGATGGAGAAGGAGGTCCTCGCCGACCCCGAGACCGCCGATCTCTACGCCGCGGGCAACTCCCATCCGCATCCCGACGGCGACGAGCGCCCCCTGCTGCACGCGCTGGAGGGCCCCGGCTGGGTCACCATGTGCGCCGCGCAGCCCCTGACGGCGCCCGGCTCCCGGCTGATGATCCTGGTGTTCCACCGCGGCTCGCAGCGCATCCACTCGCGTGCACCCATTCTCCGCTCGGACTGACGCGGCCGCCCCTTCGCGCGAGGCGCACCTTCGCGAGTGCTCGCGGCTCGCTGCTCAACAGGGCACTCCCAGCACAGTGCAGTACTTTGGCCACACCCCCACCCGCTCCGCAGACTCTGGGGAGTCGCCTCGTGACTGCTCACGTACTGAGACCCCACACCGTCGTCGGCGACCACAAGGTCACCACCGCCGAGATAGCCGACGACGTGCGTACGCGCCACTCCGACCACCCCCGCCTGCGCGCGATACTCCGCGTCATCGGCAACAGCGGTGTACAGACCCGCTACTTCACGCGCCCCCTCGGCTCCCCCACCGTCTCCGGAACGGCCGACGTCGACGAGCGCATCCGTACAGCCTTCGCCGACGCCCTCGACATGGCGGAGCGGGCCGCGGCCACGGCCCTGGACAGCGCCGGTCTCACCGCCCGGGACATCGACGCGATCATCACCACGCACACCACCAGCTGGGCCGTCCCCAACCTCGACATCCATCTCGTCTCGCGGCTCGGACTCCGCCCCGACCTGCGTCGCGTCGCACTCACCACGGTGGCCTGCCCCGGCGGCACCCAGGCCCTCACCCGCGCCGCCGACCTCGTCGCCGCTCGGCCGGACAGCAAGGTCCTCGTGGTGGCCTCCGAGGTGCTGTCCAGCATCTACCACCACAGCGACACCACCATCGAATCGATGATCTACAAGGCCCTGTTCGGGGACGCGGCCGCCGCGACGATCGTCACCGGCACACCGCTGGGGCCGGGCCTGGCCATCGAGGACACCTTCGAGTACGTCCTGCCGGACAGCCTCGAACGGCAGCGCGGCCGGATCGCCACGGACGGCATCCACTTCGACTCCACGAAGCAGGTCCTGGCCGCCGTCACCGACGTGCTGCCCCGCCTCCTGGAGTGGCTGGGGCCGCGGCAGTTGGATTTCGCCGTCATCCACCCGGGCAGCCCCCGCATCATCGGCGACACGGCCGATGCCCTGCACCTGGACGAGCACGCCGCGCGGCACTCCACGGACACCCTCCGCCACGAGGGGAACCTCGGCGGCGTGAGCATCCTGCGCGTCCTGGAACGCACCCACGCCGACCCGCCCGGCGACGGCACGCACGGCGCGGCCATCGCCTTCGGCCCGGGTTTCGCCACGGCGGCCGTGCGCTGCCGGTGGCAGGACCGGGGCCGGTAATTCGTTTGCCGCCACCACGCCTCCCTGCTGAGGTGACCCCATGGATCACGCAGCGGTACTGGCCGCGTACGACCGGCAGATGCGGCACGACGCCCGGAGCGCGGGCGCGGGTTCGCAGGTGGAGCGGGGCCGTGACGTCGTCCGGGTGACCGGCTCGGCGCACGACTGGAACGGCGTCCTGTGGGCCGACATCGACGAGCCGACAGCGGACGCGGTGATAGCGGAGCAGGTGCGCCACTACACCGGCGCCGGGCGCGAGTTCGAATGGAAGCTGCACTCCTACGACCGCCCCGCCGACCTCGCGGAGCGTCTCCTCGCGGCCGGGTTCGAGGCCGAACCGACGGAGACCGTGATGGTCGCCGAGGCCGGCTCCCTGCCCGCCGGCCCCGAGCTGCCCGACGGCGTCCGGCTGCTCCCGGTGACGGACAAGACGGGCGTGCGGCTCATGTCCGAAGCCCACCTCGCGGCCTTCGGCGAGGGCGACGCGGCACTCAGTGAGCACCTCGCCCGGCGCGTGCTCGACCAGCTCACCGACGCGCCCGACGACATCGTCGCGGTCGTCGCCATGGCCGGCGACCGGCCGGTGTGCGGTGCGCGCATGGAGTTCTGTCCGGGCACCGACTTCGCCGGGCTCTGGGGCGGCGGCACGGACCCGCAGTGGCGTGGCAAGGGCATCTACCGCGCGACGGTGGACTACCGCGCCCGGATCGCCGTCGAGCGCGGCTACCGGTACCTGCAGGTCGACGCCTCCGACGACAGCCGCCCGATCCTGGACCGCCTCGGTTTCGCCACGCTCTGCACGACGACGCCGTACGTGTACCAGCCATAGGTGTACGTACAGCCATACGCAGCGTCGCCCAGCCGATCGCGGGCGATCACCAACACCTGCCGAGGCGCAGCGCCGTCACAAGCGTCCCCGGCTGCCCTGGACCCGAATGAAAGCGTGTTGCCGGGGAATACGAACGCCGCTCGAGAAACTGGAAGGGACGTCTGGAAGGGACGTGTGGTCGTGTCGAAGCCTGAGCCGCGCCAAGTGAGGACTCTGCTCGCCCGTTACGCGAACGCACGCATCGCGCTGGCGGAGAAGCCCGGGCCGGCGTGGCAGCGTGAGCTGGCGGACGTGACCCGCACGCTGTGTACCGTGACCGGGACCCGCTCGATCACCCGTGCGATCGCGGCCGCTGACGAGGTCCTGGCGGCGGCGAAGGGGGCCCGGGCGACCCGCCGGACGTCCCTGACCGCGGACACGACCGTCGCCGCCTGAGGCCACCGCCTCACCGGCCGACGGAGTCAGGGCAATCATCGCGGGTGGCGGTGGAGACCCCGATGGGACATGGCTGTTGTCAGCCGGGGCAAGAGGGAACCGGTACCGCGCCGACGGCAGGACGCGGTAGGTGAGCCGAGACCGGGGAGGCCGAGTGTTCGAGGGGTTCGAGACAGCGCAGATCGATGTCGGTGAGGCCCGCACCTTCGTCCGCTTCGGTGGGAACGGCCCGCCCGTGGTCCTGCTGCACGGGCATCCCCGCACGTCGGCGACATGGCACCGGGTCGCTCCGCTGCTTGTCCGCGCCGGCCACACGGTGGTCTGCCCGGACCTGCGGGGCTACGGGCGCTCCAGGGGACCGCGCTTCACGGCGGATCACGCGGGCTATTCCAAGCGTGCGGTTGCCGGGGACGTGGTGGCCGTGATGCGCCACCTCGGGCATCGCCGGTTCGCGCTCGTCGGGCACGACCGCGGAGGGAGCGTGGCGCTGCGCCTCACCCTCGACCACCCCGAGACCGTCTCCAAGGTGGCCTTCGCGGACTGCCTGCCGTTGACGGAACATTTGTCCCGGATCACCGCCGAGTTCGCCACTCAGTGGTGGCACTGGTTCTTCTTCGCGCAGCCGGGCATCCCCGAGCGAGTCATCAACGCCGATCCCGACCGTTGGTACCGCGGTGACCCAGAGGTGATGGGACAGGAGAACTATGACGAGTGGCGGCAGGCCACCCGCGACCCCGACGTGGTGCGGGCGATGCTCGAGGACTATCGCGCCGGCCTCACCGTCGACCGACAGCATGAGGAAGCGGATCGGGCCGCCGGTGCGCGCATCGGCTGCCCGACGCTGGTCCTCTGGTCTCTCCAGGACGACTTGGAGGATCTCTACGGTGATCCCCGCGTGGTCTGGCGCCGGTGGGCCGACAACGTCCGCGGCCACGGCATCGAGGCCGGGCATCATGTCGCCGAACAGGCGCCCGAAGCCCTGGCCTCTGCACTTACCGACTTCCTTCAGCAGGACTCGGACCTCGAGTAGCGACTGTCGTTTGTCCAAGCGCCGCCTGCAAGCGCCGCCTGCTGCCGCATCGCGCTAGCGGATCGGCATCCCCGACAGCGTGCGCGCGATGACGAGGCGCTGGATCTCGCTCGTGCCCTCGAAGATCGTGTAGATCGCGGCGTCGCGGTGCATGCGCTCCACCGGGTACTCGCGGGTGAAGCCGTTGCCGCCGAGGATCTGCACGGCCTGCGCGGTGACCTTCTTGGCGACCTCGCTCGCGTACAGCTTCGACATGGAGCCCTCGGCCGACTCGAACTTCTTGCCCGTGGTGGCCATCCAGGAGGCGCGCCACACGAGGAGGCGGGCCGCGTCGATCTGGGTGCGCATGTCGGCGAGCTGGAAGGCGATGCCCTGGTTGTCGATGATCGGGCGGCCGAACTGGGTGCGCGTCTTGGCGTACTCCAGGGCCTCCTCGTACGCGGCACGCGCCGTGCCCACCGCCATCGCGCCGACCGCCGGACGGGACGCCTCGAACGTGGCCATCGCCGCGTTCTTGACGCGCTCGCCGCCGGACTTGGCGCGCTCCCGGGCGCGGGCCATGCGCTCGTCCAGCTTGTCCTTGCCGCCGAGGAGGCAGTGGCCGGGGACGCGGACGTCCTCCAGGACGACCTCGGCGGTGTGCGAGGCGCGGATGCCGTGCTTCTTGAACTTCTGGCCCTGGGAGAGGCCGGGGGTGTTCGGCGGGACGATGAAGGAGGCGTGGCCCTTCGAGCCGAGTTCGGGGTCGACGACCGCGACGACGACGTGGACGTTGGCGATGCCGCCGTTGGTCGCCCAGGTCTTCGTGCCGTTGAGGACCCACTCGTCCTTGGCCTCGTCGTAGACCGCGCGGGTCCGCATGGCCGCCACGTCGGAGCCGGCGTCCGGTTCGGAGGAGCAGAAGGCGGCGACCTTGACGTCGTTCACGTCGCCGTACATCTGCGGGATCCAGGTGCCGATCTGCTCCTCGGTGCCGTTGGCCAGCACGCCGACGGCGGCGAGACCCGTGCCCATGATGGACAGGCCGATGCCGGCGTCGCCCCAGAAGATCTCCTCGGTCGACATCGGGATGCCGAGGCCCGAGGGGTCGAAGAACTGCTGGGCATAGAAATCGAGCGAGTAGATCCCTATCTTCGCCGCTTCCTGGATGATGGGCCACGGGGTCTCTTCGCGCTCGTCCCACTCGGCGGCCGCGGGGCGGATCACGTCGGCGGCGAAGCCGTGGAGCCAGTCCCGGACTTCCTTCTGTTCGTCGTTGAGCTCCATGGTGAACTCGGCCATGACCCCTCCAGGACCTGCGATCAGCTGCGGCGTGCGAACAACCGCGATGTTACTTGCGGTAACCGCAGTCTGTTACCGGCCAGTAGTCCATGTCAACTCCCGGCGGCCGGTTCGGTGGGCCCCGGCCGCCGGGTGTTACGTTGCGCGTGCGTCACCGATTCAGCATGGGCGGGGAGAAACGATGGAGACCACGCAGCGGACCGAACAGCAACGGTCCGCGGATCATCAGCGGCGACGGCGAGAGCTGCTCGAGGCCGCGGACCGGGTCGTGCTCCGCGACGGCCCCGGCGCCTCGATGAACGCCATCGCCGCCGAGGCGGGGATCACCAAGCCGATCCTCTACCGCCACTTCGGCGACAAGGGCGGCCTCTACGCCGCGCTCGCCAAGCGGCACACCGACGCACTCCTCGAAGCCCTGCGCGCCGCGCTCGACGCGCCCGCCGAGCGCAGGGAGCGGGTCGAGGCGACGCTCGACACCTACCTCTCGGCGATCGAGGCACGCCCCCAGGTCTACCGCTTCCTCATGCATCCGTCGGAGGCCCCCTCCCCCGGCGAGCCGGGCTTCGACGTCGGCCTGCACTCGGCCCCGCTGCTGCGCCGCCTCGGCGAGGAGCTCGCCGAGGTCATCGAGGAGCGTGTCGACCTCGGCCCGGAGAGCGCCCAGCTCGCCCGGGTGTGGGGGCACGGCATCGTCGGCATGATGCACGCGGCCGGCGACTGGTGGCTCGGCGAACGGCCGTGCTCCCGCGCCCAGTTGGTGCGCAGCCTCGCCGACCTGCTCTGGGGGCGGCTCGCGGCGGCGGGCAACCGCGTCGGCGGTCCCGGGTTCTGAGACCCTCAGGAGTTCCAAGAGGCCCTGGCGGCGGCCCGCAGCACCCTGCGGCGCCGCCAGCCCGTGACCCGGTCGGTGTAGACACCGCCGTCCAAGTGGTCGCACTCGTGCTGGAGACAGCGCGCGAACCAGCCCGTCCCGTGCACCCGCACGGGCTCCCCCCGCACATCGACGCCCTCGACCACGGCGTGGTCGAAGCGCGGCGTGCCCGCTTCGAGCCCCGGCAGCGAAAGACAGCCCTCCGGCCCGCGCACCGTCACCCCGTCCACCTCGACGAGCCTCGGATTGACCACGTGCCCGAGGTGACGGACGTCCTCGTCGTCGGGACAGTCGTAGACGAACACCCGCCGGCCCACGCCGATCTGGTTCGCGGCGAGTCCCACGCCGCGCGCGGCGTACATCGTCGCGAACATGTCCTCGACGAGGCGCGCCAGTTCGGGGCCGAAGTCGGTGACCTCCTCGCAGGCCGTGTGCAGCACGGGGTCACCGAGCAGGGTCAGAGGTCGTACGCGCCCCGAGGCGCCCGGGATCGTGCCGTGTCGCATGGCGGCAAGAGTACGGTCCTAGGCATGGAGCGGCACCGCCGAGGTGCCGAGGTGGTGCCGTGATTCGGGCTTGCAGATGGATCTCGATAGGCTGAGCAGCGAAACGATGCCGGGGGCAGGCGCGGCGCCGTACGCAAGGAGGATCTCGACAGATGTCAGGCAACACGGACCCGCTGTCGCCGCGGGCCAAGCTGGCCGTGACGGCGGGCAAGGCGGCCGCGGCGGTGTCGCGGGCTGCCGGCCGCGGCAGCGGATCGGTGATCGGCGGCAAGGTCGCGCTCAGGCTCGACCCCGAGCTGCTCGGACGGCTCGCCACGCACCTGGACGTGGTCCTCGTGTCGGCCACCAACGGCAAGACGACCACCACGCGTCTGATCGCCGAGGCGCTGCGGGCCAGCGGCCCGGTCGTCTCGAACGCGCTCGGCGCGAACATGCCCGCCGGAATCACCTCGGCGCTCGCCGGCGGCTCCGACGCCAGGTTCGGTGTGATCGAGGTCGACGAGAAGTACCTCGCGGGCGTCGCCCGTGACGTCGACCCGAAGGCGATCGCCCTGCTCAATCTCTCGCGCGACCAGCTGGACCGCGCCGCGGAGACCCGCATGCTCGCCGAGAGGTGGCGCGAGGGCCTGGCCGGTTCCAAGGCCGTCGTCATCGCCAACGCCGACGACCCGCTGGTCGTCTGGGCGGCCTCCTCCTCGCCGAACGTGGTGTGGGTGGCCGCGGGCCAGGAGTGGAAGGACGACGCCTGGTCGTGCCCGTCCTGCGGTGGCGTCATGCAGCGCCCCGGGGACGACTGGTTCTGCGGCGAGTGCGGCTTCCGCCGCCCGGCGCCCAGCTGGGTGCTCTCCGGCGACCACGTCCTGGACCCGCACGGCTCGGCCTGGCCGATCCACCTCCAGCTGCCCGGCCGCGCGAACAAGGCGAACGCCGCCACCTCGGCAGCCGTCGCCGCCGTCTTCGGAGTGCCGCCCCAGGTCGCCCTGGAGCGGATGTATCAGGTGCAGGCCGTCGCCGGACGTTACGACGTCGTGCAGTTCCAGGGCCGCGACCTGCGGCTGCTCCTCGCGAAGAACCCGGCGGGCTGGCTCGAAACGTTTTCGCTGATCGACCCGCCGCCGACCCCGGTGATCCTCTCGGTGAACGCGCGCGGCGCGGACGGCACGGACACCTCCTGGCTCTGGGACGTCGACTACACCCGCCTCGCCGGTCACCCGATCTTCGTGCTCGGCGACCGCAAGCTGGACCTGGCCGTCCGCCTGGAGGTCGCGAACCTGGACTTCCGCGTCTGCGAGAGCGTCGACGAGGCGGTGCAGCTCGCCCCGCCGGGACGCATCGAGACGATCGCGAACTACACCGCGTTCCAGGACCTGCGCCGCCGCGTCGGCAACTGACCCGCCCGGCCCCTCTAGATCTTCGTAGGGACAAATGAGCATGAGCGACAACAGCCTGCGGCTGGTGTGGGTCTACCCCGACCTGCTGAGCACGTACGGAGACCAGGGCAACGCCCTGGTCGTGGAGCGCCGCGCCCACCAGCGCGGCCTCCAGGTCGAGCGCTACGACGTACGCAGCGACCAGCCGGTGCCCACCTCCGGCGACATCTACCTGATCGGTGGCGGCGAGGACCGCCCGCAGCGCCTCGCCGCCGAGCGGCTGCGCCGCGACGGCGGCCTGCAGCGGGCGGTGGGCAACGGCGCGATCGTCTTCTCGGTCTGCGCCGGGTACCAGATCCTCGGCAACGAGTTCATCAACGACCTCGGCCAGCGCGAGCCGGGCCTCGGTCTGCTCGACGTGGTCTCCACCCGCGGTGAGGGCGACCGGTGCGTCGGCGACGTCCTCGGCGACATCGACCCGCAGCTGGGACTGCCCCCGCTGACCGGCTTCGAGAACCACCAGGGCATCACGCACATCGGCCCGGCCGCGCGGCCCTTCGCCCGCGTGACGCTCGGCCGCGGCAACGGCACGGGCGACGGGACCGAGGGCGCGTACAACGGGACGGTCTTCGGTACGTACATGCACGGCCCGGTCCTCGCCCGCAACCCGCTCATCGCGGACCTGCTGCTCAAGTTGGCCCTCGATGTGAACGCGCTGCCGCCGACGGACGACCGCTGGTACGAGGCGCTGCGCTCCGAGCGCATCAACGCCGCGCAGCAGCCCGCGTAACACCTGGCGGAACACCCCGGCACGAGAGCCCGCTTGACGCCCCGCACGCACATGTGAGCGGGGCCGTCCAGCCTTCGGACGCAAGGTGCGGCCCCGCCCCCCGGCGCCTATAGGGTGGCGGGGATCCAGCCGGACGACGTGGTCCGGTCATCGACCCACGTTGCAAAGGTATTCCGGGCAATGCGCATTGGTGTCCTGACCTCCGGCGGCGACTGCCCCGGCCTGAACGCCGTCATCCGCTCCGTCGTGCACCGCGCGGTGGTGGACCACGGCGACGAGGTCATCGGCTTCCACGACGGCTGGAAAGGCCTCCTGGAATGCGACTACCGCAAGCTGGACCTCGACGCGGTGGGCGGCATCCTCGCCCGCGGCGGAACGATTCTCGGCTCCTCGCGCGTGCAGCCCGCCCACCTGCGGGACGGCGTGGAGCGCGCCAAGGGCCACGTCGCCGAGCTCGGCCTCGACGCGATCATCCCGATCGGCGGCGAGGGCACGCTCAAGGCGGCCCGGCTCCTCTCCGACGCGGGCCTGCCCATCGTCGGTGTGCCCAAGACCATCGACAACGACATCGCGGTCACGGACGTCACCTTCGGCTTCGACACGGCCGTCGGCGTCGCGACCGAGGCCCTCGACCGCCTCAAGACCACCGCGGAGTCGCACCAGCGCGTGCTCATCGTCGAGGTGATGGGGCGGCACACCGGCTGGATCGCCCTGCACTCGGGCATGGCGGCGGGCGCGCACGCGATCGTCGTCCCGGAGCGCCCCTTCGACATCGAGGAACTGGCCCAGAAGGTCGGCGAACGCTTCTCCGCGGGGAAGAAGTTCGCGATCGTCGTGGCCGCCGAGGGCGCCAAGCCCCGCGAAGGCTCCATGGAGTTCGACGTGGGCGACAAGGACGTCTACGGCCACGAGCGGTTCGCCGGCATCGCCCGGCAGCTCTCCCTCGAACTGGAACAGCGCCTCGGCAAGGAGGCCCGTCCGGTCATCCTCGGCCACGTGCAGCGCGGCGGCACCCCCACCGCGTACGACCGCGTCCTCGCGACCCGCTTCGGCTGGCATGCCGTGGAGGCCGTGCACCGCGGCGAGTTCGGCAACATGACGGCGCTGCGCGGCACGGACATCACGATGGTGCCGCTCGCGGAGGCCGTCGAGACGCTGAAGACGGTGCCCGAGGAGCGGTACGCCGAAGCGGAGTGCGTGCTCTAGCCCGGTTGCCCCGCGTACTACTTGCCCCCGGTCGTGTCAGCGGCCGGGGGCGGTTCTACTCTGGTGCGGACACACGTCGCACAATCCGCACGAATCAGGAGCCACTGGATGGATCACAGCGGGCACGGCATGAACATGGATCTGCCGCCGTTCACGCTGGGGCGAGGCCTCGAACTGTCGGCCGACCCCTTCTTCCTCATCGGCTGCCTGGTGGCGCTCGCCCTGTACGGGTGGGGTGTGGCACGGCTCGTGCGGCGCGGTGACAAGTGGCCGGTGGGCCGCACGATCTCGTTCGTGATCGGCATCCTGACCGTGCTCCTCGTCATGTGCACCAAGCTCAATGACTACGGCATGGTCATGTTCAGCGTGCACATGGTGCAGCACATGGTGATCAGCATGCTGTCGCCGATCCTGCTGCTGCTCGGCGCGCCGATCACGCTGGCGCTGCGCGCCCTGCCGGTCGCCTCCCGCGGCAGCAAGGGACCGCGCGAGTGGCTGCTCTGGCTGCTGCACAGCCGCTACATCAAGATCATCACGCACCCCGCGTTCACGATCCCGCTGTTCATCGCGAGCCTGTACGCGCTCTACTTCACGCCGCTCTTCGACACGCTGATGGGCTCCAAGCCGGGCCACATCGGGATGATGGTGCACTTCCTCGCCGTCGGCCTGGTCTTCTTCTGGCCCATCATGGGCGTCGACCCGGGGCCGCACCGGCCGGGCTACATCATGCGAATGCTGGAGCTGTTCGCGGGCATGCCGTTCCACGCGTTCTTCGGCATCGCCCTGATGATGGCGACCCAGCCGATGATCGGCACGTACATGCATCCGCCCGCCTCGCTCGGCATCGACGCGCTCGAGGACCAGGAGGCGGCCGGCGGCATCGCCTGGGCGTTCAGCGAGATCCCGTCCGTGGTGGTTCTGGTGGCCCTGCTCTTCCAGTGGCGGCGCTCGGAGGACCGTGAGGCGCGGCGCAAGGACCGTGCCGCGGACCGCGACGGTGACAAGGAGCTGGAGGCGTACAACGCCTATCTGGCCTCACTGGCCGCTCGCGGACGCTAGCGCCAGAGGGTCTTCCCGGGTCACGATGGTCTTCGGACCGCGGTTCGGGCGCTACGGCGCCGCGGGCTGCCGGGAGGAGGCTGAGCGATGCCCGGTTCCACGAAGACCATGGGTGGGTTCACCATCGGAGGCCTGGTCATGGTGACGGCCTACACAGCGGCACTCGGAAGCAACGGCTGGTTGTGGTTCGGCTGGGTGGTGCTCGGCCTGATCACGCTGGCGATGGTGCTGTCGCGCGCCACATGAGCGCCGTGCCGCGCGACAGCTGTCCGGACGGCCCACAAGCCGCACCGAAAGCCTCACAAGCGGGAGGCTCCGCAGCGAGAGCCTCTATAGCAGGAGGCTCGGCAGCGAGAGCCTCTACAGCAGGAGGCTCGGCAGCGGGAAGCTCAGAAGCGGAAGACGTGCCCGGTGTCCGCGTCCAGCGTGCACGCGTTCGGGTACGTCTTGCGCCAGCTGACCGATCGGCCCTTGTGCGTCCCGGTCACCCTCGCCGTGACCGGCTCGTACTCCTTCGTGCACACGTGCGGGTCGTCGGGGAGCCTGTTGAAGTCGCCCCGCGCCCGAGCGATGGCCTCGCAGGCATTGGCCGCCTGCGGGTGGTGACCCGCCGGCTCGGGGGCACAGTGCAGCATCACCCCGCGGATCCAGGAGCTGTCCGCGCCCGTGACGGTGAGGAAGAGCCCGCGCTTCGGAGCGGGAGTCGTGTCCGCGGCCTGGGCGGGCGCGATCGCGCCGAGGGAGAGCAGAGCGGCGGCGGCGAGGATGAACGGGCGCATGGGGACCTCCGGGGTGCACGTCGGATATGACGGTGACGGTGACGTTCCGTGGCGTCGGGAACGCCGGATTCTGCGGCGTCGGGGACGCCGGGTCTCGCGGCGGCGGGGACGCCGGGGCGAGGCCAGGGCACCCTTCGCGCGTGCCGTCCGGCGAGCCGCCGCGCCGGTCGTTCCCCCGCCCGGCCGCACGTAAGGGCCCGAACGGGCTCTCGCGTCCGCGCCATCGTTTGGCTACTGTGCGTCGGCACCGGGACCAGGGGGAAGGCTGCCGCCATGTTCTACCTACTGCTGAAGCACGTGATCCTCGGCCCGCTGCTCCGGCTGATGTTCCGGCCCAGAATCGAGGGCCTGGAGCATGTGCCGGACACCGGCGCGGCGATCGTCGCGGGCAATCACCTGTCGTTCTCCGACCACTTCCTGATGCCGGCCATCATCAAGCGCCGCATCACGTTCCTCGCGAAGGCCGAGTACTTCACCGGGCCGGGCATCAGGGGCCGGCTGACGGCCGCGTTCTTCCGCAGCGCGGGGCAGATCCCGGTGGACCGCTCCGGGAAGGAGGCGGGCCAGGCGGCGATCCGTGAGGGCCTCGGCGTGCTCCGCAAGGGCGAGCTGCTCGGCATCTATCCGGAAGGCACCCGCTCGCACGACGGCCGGCTGTACAAGGGCAAGGTGGGCGTCGCCGCGATGGCGCTGAAGGCTCAGGTGCCGGTCGTTCCCTGCGCCATGATCGGCACGTTCGAGGCGCAGCCGCCCGGCCAGAAGGTCCCGAACCTCAAGCGGGTGACCATCCGCTTCGGCGAGCCCCTCGACTTCTCCCGCTATGTGGGCATGGACGGCGAGAAGGCGGTCCTGCGGGCCGTCACCGACGAGATCATGTACGCGATTCTCGGGCTCTCCGGGCAGGAGTACGTCGACAAGTACGCGGCCGTCGTGAAGGCGGAGGAGGCGGCGGAGGCCGAGCGCGCCGCGGCGGGGGCCAAGGAGCGGCGGAAGTTCCCGAAGATGCCCCTGAGCTGAGCTCTCGCTGCCCTACTCCCCCACTCCTCCGCTTAATCCGCTCCCCTGTCTGCTCAGCTCCCCCGTCTACTCAGCTCCCGCTCGGTCCGCTCCTCCGTTTACTCCGCTCCCGCTCGGTCCGCTCCCCCGTCTGCTCCGCTCCCCGCCCGGCGCGTCTGCTGAAAGCAGATCCCCTCCCGGCGCCCGTGCACCCCCGCGTACGGTCCGATCATGATGAAGGCATTGGTGATCGGCGCGACGGGACAGATCGGGCGGGTGGCGGCAAAGGCCCTCGCCGAGGACGGCTGGGCGGTGACGGCGGCGTCGCGGGGCGCGGACCGCGACGAACGATGGCCCGGGGACGTACGGGCGGTGCGGCTCGACCGGGAGGACGACGCGGCGCTCGCCGACGCGCTGGGCGACGGCGTGGATCTCGTGGTCGACATGGTGGCGTTCACCGCGGCGCACGCCCGGCAGTACGCCGGCCTCGCCGACCGGATCGGGTCCGCGGTGGTGCTCTCCAGCGGAGCGGTCTACGCGGACGGGCGGGGCCGCAGCTTCGACACCCAGGACCAGCCCGACGGCTTCCCCGAGTACCCGGTGCCCGTCCCGGAGGGCCAGCCCACGGTCGAGCCCGGCGACTCCACGTACGGCACTCGCAAGATCAAGATCGAGCGGGAACTCCTGGCGCTGGGCGAGACGCTGCCCGTGACGCTGTTGCGGGCCGGGGCGATCTACGGCCCGTACTGCCGTACGCCGCGCGAGCTGTACTTCGTGAAGCGGAACCTGGACGGGCGGCGCACGCGCGTCCTCGCCCACGGCGGGCTCAGCCGCTTCCACCCGGTGAGCGTCCACAACATCGCGGAGCTGATACGGCTCGCCGCGGGGCGGCCCGGCTCGCGGGTGCTCAACGCGGGTGATCCCGAGGCTCTTGCGGTCGCGGAGATCGGCGCGGTGATCGACGCCGTGATGGGGGTCGAGGGCAGGACGGAGACAGTGACGGTGCCGGGTGAGGCACCCGCCGCGAACGTGGGCGTCACGCCCTGGAGCGCGCCGCACCCGGTGGTCTACGACATGTCCGCGGCGGAGCGGGAACTGGGCTACCGCGCGGTGACGACGTACGCCGACGCCGTCACGGAGACCGTCGACTGGCTCACCGAGCGGCTGGGCGGCCGCGACTGGCGCGAGGCGTTCCCGAAGATGGCCGAGAACTACGACCCGTCGGTCGATCTCTTCGACTACGCGGCGGAGGACGAGTGGCTGGAGTCCCGGCGGTCCTGAGGCCACCCGGCAGACGGGCCGCCACCGGGAGTTGTCCCGGTGGCGGCCCGTCCGGTCCGTCTCCGCGTCGTACGCGTTACGGCTTCGGCGTGGCGTGCGGGCCGCAGGTCACGTCGGAGGCGTCCAGCTCGCCGGTCAACAGGTAGTTGTCGACACGGTCGTTGAGGCACGGGTTCGCGATGTTGGTGATGCCGTGCGAACCGGCGTCCTTCTCCGTGACCAGGCGGGAGCCCTTGAGACGCTTGTGCAGTTCGACGGCGCCGGGGTACGGCGTGGCGGCGTCACGGGTGGACTGGACGATCAGCGTCTTCGGCAGGCCCTTGTGGGTGCGGATCTCGAGCGGCCGCTGCTGCTTGCTCGACCAGGTCGCGCACGGCAGATTCATCCAGGCGTTGCCCCAGGTGAAGAAGGGGCTGGTCTTGTGGATGCGGGTGTTGTCGCGGTCCCACTTCTTCCAGCTGCGGGGCCACTTGGCGTCGGCGCACTCGACGGCCGTGTAGACCGCGTTGCCGTTCTCCTGGGCGATGTTGCCCGCGGTGTCGGCCATGTCGGGGCTCGCCGCCTCGACGAGGGGCTTCGGGTCGCCGGCGACGTACTTGCTCCAGTTCGTGGCGATCTCGACCCAGTACGAGTCGTAGTACGGCGCGTTCTGGAAGTAGGAGTGCAGCTCCGCCGGGCCGACGACGCCGTCGAGGGGCTCCTTCTTCGCGGTGGCGCGCAGCTTGTCCCACTGGGCGCGGACCTTGTCGTAGGTGTCGCCGAGGTGGAAGGCGGCGTCGTTCTTCGCGACCCACTCCATCCAGTCGATGAGACGCTTTTCGAAGGCCACGTCCTGGTCGAGGTTGACCTCGTACCAGATCTTGTCCGTACGCGGGTTGACCACGGAGTCGAAGACCATGCGGCGCACGTGCGTCGGGTAGAGGGTGCTGTAGACCGCGCCGAGGTAGGTGCCGTAGGAGACGCCGAGGAAGTTCAGCTTCTTCTCGCCGAGCGCGGCGCGGATGACGTCCAGGTCGCGGGCGGTGTTGAGCGTCGTCATGTGCGGGAGCAGGTCGCCGCTGCGCTCCTGGCAGCCGTCGGCGTACTCGGCGGCGAGCTTGCGCTGGGCGCGCTTGTCGGCCTCGCTGTCGGGGACCGGGTCGAGCTTGGGCGCCTTGACGAACTCCTGCGGGTCGACGCAGGAGACGGGTGCGGAGTGGCCGACGCCGCGCGGCTCGAAGCCCACGAAGTCGTACGCCTTGGCCGTCTTCTCCCAGAGCTTGCTCTTGGTGACGACGCGGCGCGGGAAGCGCAGGCCGGAGGCGCCGGGGCCGCCCGGGTTGTAGACGAGGGCGCCCTGGCGCTCGTCCTTGCTGCCCGTGCTGCCGATGCGGTCGACGGCGAGCTTGATCTTCTTGCCGTTCGGCTTGGCGTAGTCGAGCGGGACGGTGACCCAGCCGCACTGGATGGGCTTCTCCAGGCCCCAGTCGGCGGGGCAGTCCCGCCAGTCGATGCCGGCCTTCGCGGCACGCTGCGCGGCGAGGGCGGCGCCGCGGGCCTCACGGTCCTTGCCGGAGCCGGCCGCGGTGGCGGTCGCGGTCCCCTTCACGTCGGCGTTGGCCGTCGGGGCGGTGACGGCGCCCGCTATCAGCGTCGCCGCGACGAGGGCACCCGCGGATCCGAGCACCGCCGTCCGTCTGGTCCCTGAGGTCCTTCTCAAGTGAAGCCTCCCGCACATCGATTCGATCAAGTTCGATCAGTACGGGGGATCTTTGCGCCTGTCGGGCTGCGGAGGACAGGTGGGACGGGCGTTCTTTACCAATCCGATAAACGGATTGGTACGACCCGGTGAGCGGTCGGCGCATGCCGGAGGCCCGGGCCCCGATGACCTGCAAGACCACTGACGCACGAACCTGCGAGCCCGGGTGCTGGGAAGGGTTGCGACCAGCGTGGTCGTGTCGCCGCCTGGCACGGCGGGAAAAACGGTTAACCCGGTGACAGGTATCCGGCGCTTCCCTGAAACTCCGTCCCCTCGGCGAGCCAATGTCTGTGTTCGCGAAGTGAGGGTTTAACGATCCGGGCAAGGAGGGTTTTTAGCGCAATGAGCAGAGCGGAATTACTTCACCCCCACCGGCCGCCCTGGCGTGCTACTGTCGTCTCAGTTGCAGTTGTGGTTCCC